>VHCR01000031.1 GCA_016871655.1 Verrucomicrobiota bacterium | reverse complement strand
TCTCAGATCTCACGTTATCTTCGGATAGCGCTTCGATCTTCGGCCTTGTTCTAAGAAAAAATTTCAGCGCTTCTAACATGCCCTTTTCAATTTAATACACTATAAGAACTGATCTCATCAAAAATTCTTCTCTGCGTTCTTTTGCGGTTATTTCTTCTTCAACAACGCGTCCGGATTGAGCACCTGCAGCGCCTTCGGAACGAAGAGTCCATCTTTGCGGATGAGTTTTCCATCAAACCAAATTTCTCCACCACCATAATCTTTGCGCTGAATCGCAACCATATCCCAGTGGACAGCACTCTTGTTCCCATTGCCAGCCACTTCATAGGCTTGTCCCGGAGTGAAGTGGAAGGATCCAGCAATTTTTTCGTCGAACAGAATATCCCTCATCGGATGCAAGATCAGCGGATGAAAACCGAGTGAAAATTCGCCGATATAGCGTGCGCCGGGATCAGTGTTGAGAATTTTGTTGAGTGCTTCGGTGTTGTTTGCCGTTGCATGAATAATTTTCCCTTCATCAAACTTAAGATGAATTTGATCAAAGGCTATGCCACGATAAAGCGTTGGCGCATTAAAGGTGATGTAACCTTCCACCGAATGTTTTACGGGGCAGGAAAAAACTTCCCCATCGGGAATATTAAATTCTCCACCACAGGCAACCGCTCCAATTTTTTTAATGCTAAATCGAAGATCAGTTCCTGGACCTTTGATGTGCACACGATCCGTTTTTTCCATCATTTTTTTGAGCGCCTTCATCCCTGCTTGCATCCGTACGTAATCAAAGGTTGTCACACGAAAGAAAAAATCTTCAAACGCTTCCGTACTCATCTGTGCTTGCTGCGCCATCGCTGCTGTCGGCCAACGAAGGACGACCCAACGCGTTTTGTTAACACGATAATCAATAGCAGGACGCAAAGTGGAAGTGAGGAGCTTCATCGACTTCTCAGGAACATCGGACATCTCTGTTATGTTATGGCTGCCACGAATGCCGATGTAAACCTGTATTTTTTTGAGTCGTGCGAGATCTATCTCAAGCAAGGTTCTAGCTTGCTCCGAAGTCACTTCCCGAGCAAGTTCACGAGAAATACGTCCCGTGTTGAGTTGCACAAAAGGAATCCCTCCACGGCTTCTAACAGCTCTGATCAACGTGATGACAAATTCTTCAGGAATATCATGCGCATCAATGAGCACGCGATCTCCCGCACGAACTTTTGTGGAGTAACCAGTGAGGATTTCACTGAGAGCGTGGAAGTGAGAGGCAGGCATACAGGTTACAGGGAAAAAAGTGCGATCTTCTAACCTTTACTTCGCCTTCTGCTCTGCATCATGCAGCCGCTTCAAATATTTGTCAGGATCTTTTTCAAAATCTTTTACACAATCTTTGCAGCAAAATTGCACTTCTGTTCCTTTGTAGTTAACAACTGTTGGAGGCCCCATCTGCCCAAGTTTGTCGCCAGAGACCACACAAATATTCAGCGGGTAAGCCGTTGTAGATGTTGGTGCCGTTGTTTCTGCAGCATGAATTGTTCCGAGGAACACAACAAAAAGAAAAAAGTATTTCATCATCCTTCTTATTTATCGATCTATCGAGAAATATGAAAGAAATAAAATTGATTCATCAATTAATAAATTTTTTACTGTAACCTGTAAACTGTAACCTGTAACCTCCTCACATGCTCCGCCGTTTACCCTCTTCCTGGCTTGTTTTTTTAAGTCTCTTGATTGCTATTATTGGCTGGGGATGGGCTTGGGTAGGAATTCGCTACGCCATTCGTTATTATGCACCTGGCCAATTAGCATTCGGCCGTTATTTGGTAGCATCTATGACGCTACTCCCATTTTGGATTGCACGAGGAAGGCATTTCCCAAAAAGTGGAGATTGGTTCTCTTTGATTGTGATGGGAGTCACTGGATTCACCATCTATAATTTTTGCATCAATGTTGGAGAACAGACAATCACAGCGGGGACAGCTGCCCTCATCGGCGCTTTCCTTCCGATTGGCAACACACTCGGCGCTGCTTTTTTCCTTAATGAAAAACTTTCGCCCACTCGTTTGACAGGCATCCTCATTGCTTTTGCCGGCGTAGCTGTCACGAGCTTAGGAGCCCAAGGTCATTTTGAATTTTCTTTTGGCGCTTTCCTCGTTTTCATAGCAGTCCTCTCAGCCTCTGTTTATGGTGTTTTGACCAAGTACATGGTCAAAAGTTATCCCCCGTTAGATGTTGTTTCATGGGCGATGTGGGCTGGGACCTTGGGCCTTCTTCCTCTCGGACACGGATTGGTAGCACGTGTCCAAGAAGTTCCTTGGCTTGCAACCCTCAATGTTATTTTGTTGGGGATCTTGCCGGGAGCAATGTGCTATGCGTGTTTTACGTTTGCCTTATCTCGTGTTCCTGTGGCAAAGGCTTCGACCTCGATGTTCTTCATGCCGATCACATCGATCCTCCTCGGCTGGCTACTCCTTGGCGAACTTCCTTCGTCGATCGCGATTGCCGGTGGCGTGGTAACGATCATGGGAGCCTACATCGTTAATACGAAGAGATAAGGCTGAAGGCTGCCTACTTCTTCTGCAGCACCAACTCGTCTTCATCATTGTAAAGAATCCGTCCGCATTGAGAGCAATTGATCATTTCTTTTTCGGCCCGCGCAGCCAGCACTGTTTGTGTCGTTACTTTCATGTGGCATCCCATGCAAACATTGTTTTCAATCGCCACGATCGCATTTCCTTCCTTGCTTTTGAAGAGTCGATCATATCGTTCTAATAGATCCTCTTCAATTCCTTCACACAAGCGCGGACGCTGTTGCTGTAACTCTTCACGGCGTTGAGATAAGTTTTCACGACGCCCATCAAGGGTGGAAAGTATTTTCCCGATGCGCTTCATTTCGACATCGTGGGCTGCTTGAGCTGTCTCTAAATCTTGCGTCAGAGCTTCCCCTTTCTCCATCAGGACCAACTGGCGCTCCTCAATTTCTGCAATAACTTTTTCTGCGACTTCAACCTCATGACGGAGCGCTGCATATTCCTCGTTTTTCCGAGTTTCTAATTGCTGCGTTTTGTAACGAGCGATCTGCTCTTTTTTTGATAAGATGTCGCCGTCGAGTTTTTTTAACTCTTTTTCTAGCTCTCGACGTTGTGCCTGCGCGGCATCAAGGCGCTGTGCAGCTCTAGAAGCGTCGCGATCGCAACTTTCCTTTTCTCTTGGCAACGCTTCAAGCGTCAGTACCACATCGCGAATCTGCTGATCGCAATGCTGAAGAACGAGTAGTTTTTCGAGTGCGAGTAACATTGTTACAGAAGAAAATACTTTAAACAATCATCAAGAGCAAATTGGTTTTAAAATTCGCTAATGCGGATGAAATACAAGGAGCCTCGGAGCGCGAGAAAGAACTGCATCGACGAGCGTCTATGTAATACACACGAAGCGACGAGCACCGGAGTGACGCAGTAGTTCGCCGCATTAGTAGAATTTGAAAGCCAATTTTACGACTTATATCTTAGCCGTTTCTTATGCCGGTTAAGCTTCATGCGCTTGCGGCGCTTGTGCTTTGCGATTTTAGCTTTACGTTTCTTTTTGATGGATCCCATGAGACTTAAACTTAAACTTTTAACTTAAACTGCTGCTTTGCGGCTTCAGAGGTGCGAAGCAGTTTTGAAGCTGCAAAGCAGCAATCAGCAATGGAGCGGGTGAAGGGATTCGAACCCTCGACATCAACCTTGGCAAGGTTGCACTCTACCAACTGAGTTACACCCGCATTTGCGGTTAGAAATACTCATCTGTTCTGCCCCTTCTGTCAATACAATTTGGAAAAGACTGAAGGCTGAAGGCTAAGAAGCAAAAGCAATCTCTGCTAGCCCGGATATTTCATACCGATTCTGCTGCGGCTTGTGACGAATCATTATGAAATATCCGGGCTAGCGCAGCATACTTTTTAAGACTCTCTTCGATCGTGAATGGAGCCAACATCTCTTCCGTAATTTTTATGGGATTGGCAAGCACTTGTTGAATAGCTTCTGCTAAGGCCGGAGCGGTAAGCGCGGCGAGGCCTTGCGCCAGTGGCCCTTGTAAAATTTCGGCTGGTCCAAACGGACAATTGGTACTAACCACTTGCGTGCCACAAATCAAGGCCTCAATCAAGACGCTTGGCAATCCCTCATAGTCAGAGCTCAAAACTAATACCTCTGCCGCACGCATAAAAGAATAAGGATTATTTGCAAAACCGACAAAAACAACTCGGTTTAAAATATCCAGCTCCTCTGCTTTTGTGCGAACACTCTCTGTTTCTTCATCGCTTCCTAAACCAAGTAGCATCAGCTTTCCAGCGTAGCCGCTTTGTTGAAATGCTTCTAATAAACGATCGTGACGTTTTTGTGGATGAAACCGTCCGACATGTAATAAAAATTTTTCTTTTTCAAAAGGAGTTTGTTCCTGTGCCAACACTCGAATTTTTTCAACATCAAAAGGATTATAAATCGTTACCATTGCTGCAGGTCGAATTCCTATCGCTCGGACATCCTCTTGCAAAGCCGCTGAGACCGTGATCAATTTTTTTTTATCGTACGTTTTTAAAAGTTGTCGCTGCTTGCGCCAGCGCCTCCACCCTCGCTTATTTCCAAGCTCACCAACTGTCAATGCACAATGCAAACATCTCCAAGCCACGGCACTCAAATTCGAAGCAGCTACAATCCGATCCGTTTTTGGAAGATGAGAGACAATGAGGTCAAATTTTTTTTCCATTTTTTGCAAAGCTCGATCGAGCTTGCGCGCCCGTCTTCGAATTTCCGTGAGACGCCAAAAAGGCCCTCGATACGTATCTTCCAGCAGCAAATACTTCACCCCTTTTGGAATTGGATAGGCACATTCGTCACGCAACGAAACAATCATTACCTCATCTCCCTGCGCCGCCATTCCCTCTGCCAGCGTCAAGACAACACGCTCGGCTCCACCTCCGGCGAGTCCATCGATAAGAAAAAGAATGCTTTTCGATTTCTTCATGAATGAAGCAATTCTTCCACTGCCTCAATCACTGGGTCTACAGGAATATTTTTTAAATAACGCTCTCTCGTTGCCGTGTTCACAGCATCGGGATCGAGCATCGCTCCATAATCCCGAGCATCGATCAAACGATAACGTGTTTGCCAAGGATGCCACTCGTTCACTTTGCTAGGACCAAAAAGGACAACCGTATCTTTCTTCAATGCTGCAGCCATGTGCATCGGCACAGAATCAACACCAAGAAAAAGACGCGCTCCCTCGATCAAGGCTGCAAGCTCTCCTAACGTGAATTTCCCTGCAAGCGAGATGACACCAGGTGCTGTGGCACGTTTTAAAATTTGATGAATCAATGTCATTTCTTCTTGGTCAGGAGAAGAAGTGAGAATGATCGGCCATCCTTGCTGTGCGAAATATTGAATCACTTCGGCGAAGCGATCATCTTCCCAACATTTAAAACCCCACCGCGCCGCAGGATGAACTACGAGATACGGTTTTGTGACGTGATGCTGCAGCAGCAATTTTTTTACAGCCTCGCGATCGGGTGGATCAATCTCCAAGCGACATCTAACCTCCTTTCCAACAGTCTTAATACCTAGTGGCGCCAGCACTGCCAAATTTTGTTCTACAGTATGATGGGTGTTGCTTGGAAAAATTGGCACCAAGTACGTAAAACAAGACTTCCAAAAAATATCTTGCCGTCGTGGGTAGGCGAAACCGATAGAACCTTGCCGAGCGAGGAGTTTTGCCATCAAGGCTCCCTGCATCTGATCGGAAAGATGGAGCACCCAATCATAGCGCTGCTTCCTAATTTGAAAAAAAACTTTTAGATGACTCTCAATACTCTTCCATCCGCGCAAGTCGCGATTCCAGCTCCAAATATGACGGAAATCGGGATTATTTTTAACAAGCGGCTCCGTTCCTTCATAGACCAGGAGATCAATCTGCGCCGTCGGAAATTTTTCCTTCAACGCGCGCGCTACAGGCGTTGTTAAAAGAACGTCACCATGATGTCGGAGTTTGATGAGGAGAATGTTCACGATAACTGTTTAGATGCCTTTTAAAAATTTTACGAAAAGGCGCTTGAACGATTACTATTCACTTCTCTAAAACGCGCTCAAGTGCTGGAAGGCTTCAAATCGTTCTTGAATCTCAGCGTCGGTCACTGTTTTCAAGCGATCAACACTAAAGGCTTCCACGCTGAAGCTCGCCATGACGCTGCCGTAGACGACAGCTTGACACAAGTGTTTGAATTCAATTTGCGATTCTTTTGCTCCATCTCTTTTTGCCAAGTAACCTGCTAAGCCGCCTGCAAACGCATCACCAGCCCCGGTTGGATCGTGAATATCTTCGAGTGGATAGGCTGGAGCGCTAAAAAATTTTCCATCGCCAAAAAGCAAACACCCATGCTCTCCTTTTTTAATCGCAACATAGGCAGGTCCCATCTCGCGCAGACAACGTCCGGCTTTGATAAGGCTTGTTTCGCCGGTGATTTCACGCGCCTCACTGTCATTGAGAAGAAGCATGTCGATACGACTTAGCAAGTCCATTAGACGCGGACGTGCAATATTGATCCAAAGATTCATTGTATCGGCAACAATAAATTTTGGCGCTTCGAGTTGATCGAGCACATGCAACTGTAAGTCGGGAGCAATGTTTCCAAGCAAGACAAAATCAGCTTTGCGATAAGCCTCTGGCAACGTCGGCGTGAAATGTTCAAAGACATTCAAGTCTGTCGAACGCGTCTCGCGTGAATTCATGTCGAAAAAATATTCTCCCGACCAACGGAAAGTTTTTCCAGGAACAATTTGCAAACCGGTGAGATCAATATTCCGTTTTTTAAAAAGATCAACATGCTCTTTCGGAAAATCATCTCCGACGATCCCGACAAGGTGCGGTATTGTAAAAAAACTGGCGCTCACGGCTGCATAGCTAGCAGCGCCACCGAGAATTTCGGCATGTTCTTCAAAAGGAGTTTTAATAGTATCGAGTGCAATGGAGCCAAGGACGAGTAAAGACATGGTTGCAGGTTACAGGTTGCAGGTTACAGGTTACAGGAAAAAATTAATCTTTGGTTTGCTGCTCATAACTACGGCTATACCGCACAAACGTCGAGAAGGCCGTGGCCACAGCGATCCAGAGGCCTGGAAAGCCATCCAAAAAACCACGTTTTAAAAAATATCCTCGAAAAAATCGCCAGAGTGGCCTTGTGACAGTTGCGCCAAGCGACCACGCTTTTTTTTGAGCATGTTGCTTTTTGAAAAACTCATCGGCAAAGGGATTGATTTTATCGATGTAAGCATTCATCGAAGGAAAAGAGTAGTGCAGCAACTCACCAGAAAAAGTAGTAGTGCTTCCTTGAAGATCTACAAATTCATGAATCGGCTCCTTCCATCGTCCGCGATCGCGACGAAAAAGTCGCAGCTGAAAGTCAGGATACCAATCTCCATGCCGAATCCATCGCCCGAGAAACCAGGTTTTACGGGGGAAGCGGGCACCTACAAAGCGCTGATCATTTCCTTTTTCAAAAAAAGCGATGATCTCGTTTTTCAGCTCTGGAGAAATTTCTTCATCGGCATCCAGCGCTAAGACCCATGGCTGCGAGCAACGATCGAGAGCCAGATTTTTTTGATCGCGATAACCAAGCCATGCTTGCTCATGCACGATCGCGCCAAATTTTTTGGCAATCTCGATCGTTCCATCGGTCGAGCCTGAATCAACAACAACAATCTCATTCGCCAAATCAGCAACGCTCTTCAAGCAGCGTTCTAAATTGCACTCCTCGTTGTAAGTGATGATTGCAACGGAAATCGGAAGATTCATAAAAAAAGCTAATCCTTTCGATCTCTCTCCAGCAAAGCCATGCGAGCTGCTTCCAGCTTTTCTTTTTCTTGTTCTGTTAGGCTATTAAGACCGGTCGCATTGATTTTGTCCAAAAGCTGATCGACATAAATCATGGAGAAATTCTCTTTAGTTTCTTGCTCAACAGCCGGCAGTGCATTTGCCGACTTTTTAAAATTCTCTTCAGGCATTGATGCAACGAATGTAGATCCCGTAAAATGGTAATCCCCTTCCTCTATTTTGGGCGGCGGCAACGTGATAGGCCTTGAGAGCGATTGCTTTATTAGCGTTTCTAGTTTGCTTGAAGAAAAAAAGTACAGTGGTTCGCGATAGCCATTTTTTTTCATAAAAAAGATGGCTGCCATTGAGAGCGTGAGAAGTTGGACCATCGAGAGCCATTGATGCTCTGCTATTAACTGCAAGGCAGAGAGCCCCAGCAAAAGAAGCAGCATCCATCTGGCCGCAATCCCAAAGAAAAAAGGAGCGCTGGGAACCATCGTTGCAAAAGCTGCAAAGAGCGCCATGCTCACCATCTCTCCTCCACGCGCCTCTGAGGGATAGCTCAGAAAATGAACTACCTGAAATAAAATCCCTTGCAGCAAAACTAAACCTCCATAAAAAAGCGCGAAAGATTTACTTCCAATACCTGCTTCGACTAAACGGCCAAAGAAAAAAAACATTCCCATTTCTAGCGCGAACCAGATGCTAGGAGTGTTCACAAAAGCATAGGTTACCAAGCGCCAAACCTCTCCACGAGCGACAGCTGTGCTATTGTAGACAAAAATTTGAACGAGGTCCTGGCGTCCTGCAGCTATGAGGAGCGCCACGCCAATCGTCGCAACGATGTAGAGACTCAGCAAAAATGAAACGCTGTGAATGGGGCGACCACCCAGCCAAAAGAGCGGCTGTTGATCACGTGAAGGGAAAAAAGATGACATGACTACAGGCTACAGAAAAAATTCACAGGGATGGAAGAAGATAAAAAAATTGACAGGGATGGAAGAGATAGAAGGGATGAAGAAAAACTAATTCCTTAAATTTTTTTATCCCTTCCATCCCTGTGAATTCTTTATTTTTTCGGAATGATCGATTCCAAGCTCGACGACGCAATCCATCCCTCTTGGCCAGCTGCCGTGCGCACGTAAGACCAAGCACCATGCTGGGAGAGTAGGATAAGGCAACTTCCCGTTGGAAGTTGAGCGATTACTTCAGCCGAATCAGTAGGAGTTGCGCGCAGAGGTAATATCGCAGGACGATCAGGGCGATGTTCTAATGCTGCTCGCGCATCTGTTTTTGGGAGTAAGATAACCTCATAGCGAGCGCGCAAGCGAGGATCAATGATAACGCCCAACACCGAGAGCGCATGCCCCACAAGACAAAAAAACAAAACAACAAGAAACAGCCCCCATCGTTTAGGTTTTCTGGCAGAAGAAAGAATATACACAAAAAACAGAACAACGAGGAGAAATGTTGCACTCCATCCAAGAATCATTCCAACAAAAGAAATTTTCTCGGGAGAATAACGTGAAGCCAACGCTTGTTGCCATGAGGATTCGATCGGCAATCCCAATTTTGACAAAACTTCTTTCAATTGTTGCTGAGCAACCACCAACGTCGGATCAAGCACCAGAGCCCGTCGCAGCGCCAGTGAGGCAGCTGGTAGATCGCCGCTCTCTTTTTCAGCAAGGGCTTCGTTGTAGTAGGCTTCGGGAGAGCCAGTGAAAGGTTTTTCGGTGGAGCTCCAAGCAACGGAGGAGATTCCAAAAATTAAAATTAAAAAGATTTTCATAAGAATTGACAAAAGGCTGTAGGCTATAGGCTGTAGCCTATAGGATTTTCAGATCAAAAACTAAATTAAAAAATCAGTTAAACTCAGCAGTAGAAATTCTTGTTTTTTGGCCGAAGGCCTAACTTTAACCTACAGCCTTTCCTCCTTGCGTTCTTTTGCGGCTATTAATTTTTTCTTTTGAATTCTTTGCGGCTAAGTTTTTCAAAATTCCAATCACTCGTTCTCGTTCAGCTGTCGTCAAGAAAGTAACGCGCGCGCCGTAATGAATTTCGTCACGGCGTTGTAAAATTTCTTCAAGGTCCTCTTTCTCTACGACTCCTCGCTTCAAGAGCAATTCTGCCGCCGCCGCCGCTCTTTCATAAAACTCAGGCATGGAAAGTTCTTCCTGCTCTAGTTCTGCCATCAAGTTAGCCAACTGCTGCTCCTCCAGCTCACGCGGAGAGCGTCCGCGCTTAGCGTAGGCTCTTGCTCCAAAAATTCCAACGAGCCCGAGAGTCGCACAAAAACAAGCGAGCCATGTGAGCACCCATTCTTTGCGATGCAACGGATCCTTCCATGCATGTTGTGTCTGTTCTTTCAAACGCTCTCCCAAAAGCAATGCTGGAGCAGGAGAAGGAGAGTTTGTCGCTGTTGCAGCAGCTGCTACTGTAGTCGATGCTGGAGCTGGCGTTGAAGCAACACCGGTTATTTGAACTGGAAGCGGCTTCGTCGTCAGCGTCACATATTTTGTCGCTACAGGGTCGAAATAAGAAAAGGAAGAGCCTGGTGTCGCTGTCACTGGTTGCTGCGCGATCATCGTCGTCTCAAAAGTCTTCACACCTCGCCATCCAAAAATGTCATTTGCTTCAAAATGGTCTGCAGGAGGATAAGTCCGCCAGCCCTGTGTTTCGGTTAACTGCGGTCCTTTCAAAGCTTGAAAATTTCCTTGTCCAGAAAGCTTCAGAGAGAGAACGACCGGATCTCCTTGAGCCACTTGTTGCGGTGCCACCGATCCTTCTAAACGAAATTGTCCAATAGCCCCTGAGAAGTCGACTGGACGCCCTTCCGCGGGGAGAGGCATCACTTCACAATGAGTAACGCTTGTTTTAAGTTGCATCTTTTGCTCTCGTACAAAAGGAGAGCGCCCTCCCAAGAGTCTCGAAAAAAGATCAGCATCCATTCCGCCTGGCATCGGTTCTGGAATTGCAACAGCAATATCTAACGTAGCTGGTGAAATATCTAAGACACCAGGTTTTACGGCAGCAAAAAGCGTACGAAAGGTCGCAACGTTATAGATAAAACCATCGCGCTCCTCGCGACTCTGCTCTGGATCTTTAAAGCGATCGGTCAAGACTCCCTCGCCACCAAAGTTCGGAGGCCCCATCGTAGAAAATCCATAGTGGGCATCAACATAAAATCGAATTTGCACGGGCACGACCTCACCAGCATAAAATTTCTTTTTAGGAATCACAATCTCTGCAAAACCGAGATGATCACGGTCAACTTTATTCCTGTTTCGTTGCGTTGCCATGCTCGCAGAGGGCGCAAGCGAGCCCATTGAGGGAGGCGCTTGTGAAGATGTGTTGGGCGTTGTTGTCCCTGAGCCGATCACCGCCAATGAAAGTGGGGTTGTTTTCATCACTTGCCCTTCGGCTCGCACAGTGACAGGCGGAATGGTGAGATTGCCCGTTTTTAAAGGAACCACAATATAAGAATAAATCACCGAGGAAGAGACATTGAAGTTGACCATCTGCACTTCAGAAGACTGGCCTGTAAGCTTGATTTGAAGGCCCTCTGCAGCGATCTCAGAAGGAACATCTGCTTGCTGCACACCAGTCACCT
>VHCR01000030.1 GCA_016871655.1 Verrucomicrobiota bacterium | reverse complement strand
TGTTATTATAGTCCGATGATCTTTTTCAAAAAAGATTATTGGGATCCAGTCATTGGTGAAGATGGCTGTTATCCCGAAAAGACAGAGCCAGTGTGGCCGCTGATTTCTAAAATTGCTCAAGAGAGTAATTTTCAACACACTCTTTTAAAGACGGATAGTGTCGAAGAAATCGAGCAATTTATTAAGGGATTTTCTTTTACTGCTACGATTCCTTAAATTATATAATCATCTTTTCTATTTTTTTTCATTCTGCTACTTTTTTTATTTATGAACAAACTCATTCTTCAACAAGCTGCTCGCGATTCTCGTGGGCTCGCCATGGACGCTGTCACCGCCTGTAAATCAGGCCATCTAGGTCTTCCTCTTGGTTCCGCAGAACTTGGAGCAGTACTTTTTGGAGAATTATTAAAACTCAATCCAGCTGAACCACGTTGGCTCAACCGCGATCGTTTTGTGCTTTCAGCTGGTCACGGAAGCATGTTTCTTTACGGATGGCTTCATCTTGCTGGTTTTGCGATCTCGTTGGATGATCTCAAAAAATTTCGCGCACTACATAGCCTGACACCGGGACATCCTGAGTTTCATCACACACCTGGCGTTGAAGCCACGACAGGACCACTTGGCCAAGGCGTGGCCAATGCTGTTGGATTGGCGATTTCAGGCCGTATGGCAGCAGCTCGTTTTAATACGGCTCAACATCAAATTTTTGATCATCATGTCGTCTGCCTTGCCGGAGATGGTTGTTTGCAAGAAGGTGTTTCTGCTGAAGCTTCTTCGCTCGCAGGCCATCTCGGGCTTGATAACCTCATTCTTTTTCATGATGCCAATCGTGTAACTCTCGATGCGATGCTTGCTGTCAGCGAGAGTGATGACACGGCAGCGCGCTATCGTGCTTATGGTTGGGATGTACAAGAAATTGATGGACACAATATCGGAGAGATTGAGGCAGCCTTCAAAAAAGCAAAGGCTGCTGTTGGAAAACCACAGTTCATTATTTCTCGGACCATGATTGGAAAAGGAATTCCGGAAGTGGCTGGGACAAACAAGGCGCACGGCGAAGCCGGTGTGAAGTATACAGAAGCCGCTCGTAAAGCATTGGGGCTGCCCGATGAAAAGTTTTTTGTCTCGCCGGAAGTGCGCGATTATTTTGAAAAGCATAAGGAAGAGCAAATCAAAGCCTACGAGGTTTGGAAAAAAACTTATGAAGCATGGCGTGCTGCGAATGCGGATCTCGCAGCAAGTTTAGATGATGCGTTAAACAAAAAAGTTCCAGACTTACTTTCCGCTATTCCTGAGTTTCCGCCTGCAGAAGCCCTGGCTACGCGCAAAGCAGGTGGCATCGTCTTGAATGTGATTGCCAAAAAAATGCCTCTCCTGATTACGGGTAGTGCCGATCTTTTTGGATCAACAATGAATTATTTGGAGGGGCTCGGCGATCTTACGTGTGAAACTCCAGCAGGACGCAATATTCATTTTGGAATTCGTGAACATGCGATGGCTGCAATCATGAATGGGATTGCTTACGATGGAATTTTCCAGCCGAGTGGTGCGACGTTCTTGGTCTTTAGCGACTACGCACGTCCTTCGATTCGCTTAGCAGCCCTTTCGAATTTGCCGGTGATTTATATTTTCACGCATGACTCTGTTGCTGTTGGTGAAGATGGGCCAACGCACGAACCTGTGGAAACTGTTGCAGCGTTGCGCGCGATTCCAGGACTTGATGTGATTCGTCCGGCTGATCCTGAAGAGACTGCTGGAGCCTTTGCAGCAGCCTATTCGAGGACTGATGGGCCAACGCTCTTTGTGCTCTGCCGTCAAAATCTTCCTAACCTCAACGACATTCCCGTCTCGACGCGTCGTCAAGGCGTCGCTCGCGGTGCCTACATCGCACGCAAGGAAACAAAAAATCTTGAGATGATCATCATGGCTACAGGCAGCGAACTTCAGATTGCCCTAGAAGCCGCAAAACAACTGGGCGAGGGGACGCGCGTTGTTTCGATGCCTTGCATGGAACGCTTCTTGCGCCAGGATGTGGCTTATCAAGAAGAGATCTTGCCGAAAGTTTGCCGCAAGCGCATCTCCATTGAGGCTGGTATTTCTCAACCATGGTTCCAATTTATTGGGCTCGATGGAAAGAGTGTTGCGATCAATCGTTTTGGATTGAGCGCTCCCGGCGCTATTACGCTAAAAGAGCTGGGGATGACAGCAGAGTCTATTGTTGCTGCTGCGCAGCAACTCATCGCTGCGCGATGAGAGTGAAAGTTGTTAGTTGAAGTTGAAGTCTCGTGCGCTTCGCGAATAAAAATTTTTGTAATTTTTCGCCGAAGGCGAGTCATAACTTAAACTTAAACTTTTAACTTAAACTAACTTTCTCAAAATTTATTTTTGAGAAAGTTTATGGTTTCAAAACCCGAATCTCCGGTAAGTTCCGGTAATATTCTTGATAATCGAGTCCATAGCCAACGACAAATTCGTCAGGAATTTCAAAGCCCACGTAGTGTGCTGTAATGTTTTCGATAGTCTTGCTCTTTTTATGAAGCAGGACACAGCTTCTGAGGCTGGCTGGGCCTTTTGTTTCGAGGTATTCGGTTAAGACTTTTAATGTTTTACCGCTATCGAGAATATCGTCAATGAGGAGAAGATGACGATCAGTGATGTCGGGAAGAGGAACTGTTTGAAGTGTTACAATGCCGGAAGAGACAGTGCCTCCGTGATAGCTAGAAACAGGAATGATTTCGAGCCTCATCGGAAGTGGAATGAGGCGCAGGAGGTCGGCTAAAAAGACAATGCTTCCCTTCATGAGGGCAATGATTGTTAATTCTTTTCCTGCGTAATCTCGAGTGATTGCTTCAGCAAGTTCAGTAATTCTTTTTTGAATGGCCTTTTGACTAACGAGAATTTGATCGATGTTGGGTGTTTTGTTGGACATAAAATTAATCAAGCGAGCCGATGGCTCTTAATTGGCCATGAGAAAGCTCAAAGAACTCTGTGCTGACCGGGGTAAGAGAAAGTTTATAGTCGTCACGGATCGTAGGCGCAATCTTATTTAGCGGAGAAATTAATTTTGAAAAAATATAAACACGATTAGAAGAAGGAATCGCAATCAGAAGCTCAGGGCCAAAAATGGGCGTGAAGCGAGCAGCAAAGTCAGGAGCGAGAATGGTGGAGGCGGTGATCGGGTAAGGGGACTCTAGCAAAGCAACTTGAATGACGTCATGTTCATCTCGAATCCATTTTGGAGAGAGAGTGGCGAATTCGGCAGAAAGATTGGAGAGAGCTTGCTTGACGAAGGATCTCATTTTTTTTTCCGAAAGCGTCTGATATCCCGGTTCTAGAAAAGCAACTATTTCCTCGCCATGATTTTTTTTAGTAAGCCATCCCGGTACAATGACTGTTCGCTCAGCTCCGAAAATAGAGGCGTTCAGCGGAAGATGTAGAAAACTTGGCTCTACAAGCAAGATCGGAACTTTTTCTTCGTAGGCAAATGTTGACGAGAGAAAAAAAGGTGAGAATAAAAATACGAAAAAGAATAACATAAAAATTTGCTGTAACCTGTAACCTGTAACCTGTAACCTGCCCCCCATGATTACTTTTGTTGAAGGAACTTTGGAGACAGTTCTCCCTACCATGATTGTGATCAATGCTGGAGGAATCGGCTATCAAATTTTGATTCCACTTTCTAGCTTTGATCGCATGGCTTCGGTTGGTTCGCGCATTCGCGTTTTAACGCACCATCATGTTCGAGAAGATGCTCAAATTTTGTATGGATTTTTGTCAGAGGCGGAACGGGATTTGTTTCGGCTGCTGATGAATCATGTTTCAGGCGTCGGTCCCAAGTTGGCTCTAGCAGTGCTGAGTGGTATGTCTCTCGATCAATTTAAAAGCGCGGTTATCTGCTCGGATACCGCTGCAATTTCTAAAATTTCTGGGGTTGGGAAAAAAACAGCAGAGCGCATGGTGCTTGAATTGAAAGATAAGCTCGGCGTTGCTGCTGGATGGGAAGCGGCTAGCCGGCATCAGCTGTTGGGTGGTCCTGAGAAAAACTTATATGATGCGATTTTAGCGCTGATTTCTTTGGGCTACAAACAAGCTGAAGCTGATCGCGAAGCGCGCAAAGTCGTTGTAACTTTAGGAGCGAAGGCTTCGACGGAGGAGATTATTAGAGATGCACTCAAGCAGTTAGTCTAAAGAGGAGTATTGCCTATTCAGAAAAAAAGAGTATTCTTTTTTAATTCTTCCTTCTTCTTGATTTATAGTACTTAAATAGCATGAATAACTTCCCCAGAGGCTTAGTTTATTTTACGACAACAGCTCTTGCGATAGGAGCGCTTTGTTTTCAGCAATGGCAACCTGTAACAGTATCGAAACATGCGCGTTCGGTTCTTGTTCAAGCGAGAGGGAAAAATAGTGCTCCTCTTGCAAAAAGAGAAGTAACGTCTTCGCGTGTTATCGAGCCAGCTCCGTTGGATCATCCTTCCGAGCAAGAGCTCATCGACTATCCGGGAGCAACAGTCGTGGAGTCTGAAGAGATTGACGATCCAGAAGTTTCTGATCAAAAAATTCGAATGAGGATTTTGAAAACCAATTTTAAATCACCTTACATTCGAACCGAAGAAATGATTGATGCAAATTCCAGAGCCTTATTGGGACGGGTTGAGATGGCTGCTGATCATCTTCTTTTAAATCTACCGGAGGGAAGCGATCCGCAAGAGATTTTTAATAATTTTGGTCCTGAGGTTGCATCGATGGAACCGGTTACGCCTGATTCTTCTCTCTGGCGCGTCGACCTTGCTGATATTTCCTTAGCAGCATTGCCAGACGTTTTGTATTTTAAAACAGCTGGCATGGGAGAGCCTGATCGAATTTATGGATTGAATGATCTTATTATTGAACAAGCCAATGAAAATCAATGGGCTCTTCCAAAAATTAGCGCCCCTGAAGCGTGGAAGACTTTGAACCCTTCGGCTAAGCCAGTCATCGTGGCAATTATAGATACAGGAATTCGTTATACTCACCAAGATTTGCAAGGTGCCATGTGGACCAATCCTGATTCGGCTGCTCCTGATCGTTATGGTACTAATGCAGCGGCTCATTACGCGACGGATTCCGCCACCGACACTGTGGGTGGTAATAATGATCCTAATGATCCGATGGATGATTGTGGTCACGGAACCCATTGTGCTGGCATCATTGGAGGAATGGGAGTTGGCATTCGTGGGGTCGCTCCTCAAGTCCAACTCATGGCTTGTAAATATATGAATGCACAAGGGCGGGGAATGTTGAGTGATGAAATTGGATGTCTTCACTATGCTGTCGATCATGGTGCCACAGTTTTAAATTGTAGCTATGGCCTCGAAATTGGTTTTTCTCAAAATGGTTTTTCTCTAAGCACACCGTATTCCCTTTTTTCAAGAGCAGAATATGATGCAATGAAGTATGTGAGAGACAAAGGAGCTGTCGTCTCGGTCGCTGCTGGCAATGAGTCTAAAGATAACGATCAATTTTGTAATTATCCTGCCAGCTATTGCGTTGGAGGCTATAACTTGCTTGGAAAAAAAATTGCTCCAGCTCTCGATAATATTGTCAGCGTTGCGGCAACCGATGAACAAGATCAACTGTGTGATTTTTCCAATTATGGCGCGAAGGGTGTTTTCATGGCTGCTCCAGGAAATAACATTCTTTCAACATGGAATTATTCTGACACAGCTTATACGTTTTTGCGTGGCACTTCGATGGCTGCACCTCATGTAGCTGGTGCGTTAGCATTGATGAAAGAAAAATTTCCTCATCGCCCCAATCAAAAAATAATAGAGCATCTCTTGGATGCAACAGATTCTCTCCCATCCTTAGAAGGAAAAACCAAGGCCGGACGCCTCAATCTTTTGAAGGCATTGACATGGGATTGATCAGATTTTTACTGGCGATCAGCGTTGTTATTTATCATTCTTCTCGTCCACATCATGGGCTGACGCTGGTCGACGGACTTGCAGCTGTAAAATTCTTCTTTATCATCTCAGGATTTTACATGGCTCTTATTTTGAATGGAAAATATGCGAGTTATATTTCTTTTATCATTAACCGATTTCTCAAGTTGTTTCCTGCGTATTGGATCGTCTTGATATTGTGCTTCATTTATGCACCGCCCATTCATTTTGAGAAACTCTCGCTTCCACTTTCCATTTACTATCTTTTTTCAAATTTTTTTATTATTGGCTCGAACCTCACTGCAGTTTTTGTTGAGAAATCAGGCCATTTGATGATTTCTTCTTTATCTATTCCTTTGGAAATTCAACAAAGGGCTCCCGATTATCTCTATTTGCCGATTATCTGGAGTTTGAGTGTTGAAATAGTTTTTTATTTTTTAGCCCCTTTTTTGTTAGCTCACGGCTATTTTAAAAGGAAGATGCTTCTCATGTTTGTTGTGAGTTTTGTAGTAAACTTTTTTTTGGTGATGCATCATGCTTGGAGGCCGCCATGGAATTATAATTTTCTTTTGCCGGTTCTTTATCTCTTTATGCTGGGGGCTCTTGGATGGCGATTGTATCACTCGACTCTTTTTAAAACTTACTACCATTGGAGCATGGGAGTTGGGGCGCTCCTCTTGCTCGGCGGCTACATTGTCGGATACCAATTCATGCCAAAACAGATTAATTTATATCTGAGGAATGTTGAGCTGGCATCTCTAGGTATCATTCTTTTTGCAACTGCGATTCCTTTTGTTTTTGAATTCAGCAAAAGCAATAAAATAGATCGGTTTTTTGGTGACTTATCCTATCCTCTCTATATTGGTCATTTTTTTATCATTCACTATTTTCCTTATTGGAAGCAATGGAATCCTTTGATTGGCAGTATTATTTTAGCCATTATTCTGGATGTGTGTGTTATTAAAACAATCGATCGCTATCGAGAGCGATTGGTAAGATAGACAATTCCTATTTTTAAGTTCATGAATGTAACCTTGCGGCAGCTCCGTACATCGATGCCCGAAGAGGGGCTCTTTTTCGAGAAATCATGGCGTCAATCGCCAGAGCCATTTTTTATTTTTCCGGAATTCAAAAAATCATTAGACCAACTTGGGCATCGCTTGCATCAATTTAATAAAGCATGTGATCTTCTCTATCGATTGAGTGTAGAAGGGCGTCAACCTGCTTGGATTGCTACGTTCCTAGATCAAGGAAAGCCAGAGGCATTGGTCGAATTGGGACGATCCAAAATTTTTCAAGGAGAGACCGCGCGCGTGATTCGTCCGGATCTTCTCCTCACGGAAGAAGGAATCAAAATTTGTGAACTCGACCAAATTCCAGGTGGCATCGGCCTCACAGCATGGCTTCAAAAAATTTATAACAGCTTCGGGTATGAGGTGCTCGGGGGGGCAGATGGAATGATAGAAGGATTTCATTCTATTCTTCCTGGTGGTGATATCGTGATCTCTCAAGAATCGGATACTTATCGCCCGGAGATGCAGTATCTCGTGCGGCGTCTTCATGAAAGGTTTTCTAAAAAAAAATGGCGTCTCTTCTCTTCTGATAACAAGGAAAAATGGGCCTCTCACGTCTATCGATTTTTTGAATTGTTTGATGTGTCAAATATTTCCTGCGCCACAGAGCTTTTCAAAGGGGCACTCAAAAAGGAAATTTCTATTACGCCTCCGCTTAAACCTCAGCTTGAAGAAAAACTTTGGTTCGCTCTTTTTTGGATGAAGCCGTTACAAGATTTTTGGATTCGTGAGCTGAGCCAACGCGGATGGGAGCAACTCAAAAAAGTGATTCCTTACACTTGGGTTTTAAATCCAGAGCCTTTGCCCCCCAATGCGGTCTATCCTAGATTGGAGGCTCAGTCATGGGATGAAGTTGTCGCATTAAGTCAGCGAGATCGAGAGCTTGTTATTAAAATCAGCGGCTTTGATGAACGGGCTTGGGGGTCGCGGAGTGTTGTTGTTGGGAGCGACTGTTCCAAACAGGAATGGAGTGAGGCTCTCACAAAAGCTTTGGGGGAATTTCAAAAACATCCACATATCTTGCAAGTTTTTCACCATTCGCTGTCGCAAGAGTATTCTTACTTTGGAGATCATGGCGAGCTCCTAGCTATGAAAGGACGCGTGCGCTTGACCCCGTACTATTTTATCGACAACGAAAAAATAAATCTCAGTGGCGCGCTTGCAACCATTTGCCCTGCAGATAAAAAATTGCTGCATGGAATGAGCGAAGCTATTTTAGTTCCAGTCGCTATTAACGGTCTCTGTTATAGTGAGGTAAACCGTCTTTAGGCTCGCTAAGGCTAGTGAAGTACAAGGAGCGAGGAGCACAGACGCTGAGCGTATTGAAATACGTGAAGCGGTGAGCACCACAGCGACGCCGTAATTCGCAGCCTTAGTAGAGTATCAAGACGGTTTAAGCGTACGAGATGAATGCAGAGACTATATCCTGTGGAATATCGAGCATCTTATAGTCAGTCGAAGAGACAAAGAGAAGGCTCTGGCTGCCCTTACCAAGGAGGTCTCCGTGAGAGTCGGCAATTTCATGCTCAAGGGTAACAAACTTACGATTGTAACTTGCAACACGAATCCGGACAGTGACGGTTTCAAACTCACGCGTTTCGCGTACGAATTTATGTTCGAACGAGCGTGTCAAAATGTAGTACGGTGTCTCGCGCAAATTAAATTTTGGCATGACTTGATTGAAAAAAAGTTCGCGCGTTTTTCCAACCCACATTGCATACATGCCGAAGTAGACATTGCCTACGGAATTTGTATCAGCATAAGTTGCAATAAAAGTGTGAACGAACCACTTGCCTTCGAAGTGACCTGCAATGGAGTGAGCAGGAACAGTGGGAGCAGTAGTAGGCTGTAACTCCAGCACAGTACGTGAGTCGCTGGAAGCTCGGAGTGGAGCAACTTCTTGAGGGGAGACTTGATCTAACTCATCACTACCCGCAGCAAAATCTTCACCAGCCATCGGCTTAAGCATCAGCCAGACAACATATCCGAGCGGCATGAGAGCGCTAAGAATTTGGAAGAGGGGCAAGTGAGACAAATAGCCAAAGGAAAAAATCACCACAGCAAGCGATCCGATGCAAAACATTTTCACTTGTGGTATCACGCTGACAGGCCCATTCATAAAGGCTCGGCCGATTGAGAGCGCTTCATAACCGACAAAAAAAGTAGCAAAGAAAATCATGAAGTATTCTAACTCAAGACCAACAGCTGCTGCAGTGACAGCAACGAGAGCACAAAAAACAAAAGGAATAATCGGAGAGGTGAGGAGCCACGAAGGGATTAGTGAAAAAATCGGGTGGTTGCTACGATTTACATTGCTTTTCAAAAACCATCGAAGTGCGATATAACCACTGTCAAGTGTTGTTAAAATGCATATCGCAAGAAATGTTAGATAGGCGCCAAAGAACCATGGCTGGGATCCAGCATGGATAGACAAAATTCGTGTGACTAGATCTTCGGAATATGCGTAGCCGGCAATTCCGGTGTGGACTAATTCTTTTGCTCCTGAAGAAAAAGCCCAGAGGCCTAAGACGCCGTGAAACAAAAGGAGGGCTCCAAAAAGAATTGCCCCGAAAAAATAAGCGCTCGTGATCGAAATGTTTTCGCGATGAATTTGAACGGCGCGTTGCCATTGTTGAAGGTCAAGCCATGGTCCAATAAGAAAGCCGATACAAATTGGAATAACATAACCAGCATAGGTGAGGAAGTCATGGTCAACAAATCGGCCTGGAAAGGATGCCCCAACAAAGTATCTGCTACCAAGGTGAGAAAGCATGATGCCAATAGCAGCAGCAACAAAAAGAAAGAGAACACCGTGGCTGTACTTGATGCGGCGGATATTGAACTCTTCACCAAAAAGAATGCCAGCCATTAGGATAACTAAAGCAGTCAAAGGAAGGTAGAGAATATTAGGTTCTAGGCCTAGCGGCTGCCAGGCATAGCGAATGAGCGCAAAAATAGTGAGCGTGATCGCGAGAAGTTGATAAAGAAAAAAAGCGAGGCGAAATGGACGAGACCACTGCTGGAAAAATTTTGCCAGCGACTCAGATCCGTGACTCCGTTTTGCAATTTGATGCGTGATGAATCCAAAAAGAAAAAGTCCTAAGCAGTTAAAGAGTGCGAAAAATAAAAGTCCTCGCAATCCAAAATCAATCGTGAATTGAACCGAGAAAAAAAGGCCAAGCCCCCACATCCAAGAGAGAGCAATGCTATTCCCCCAGAGGAGGCTTCCAATGAGGCGAGAAAGAGGACGAGATTCTGAAGTCATGATAATAGGTTACAGCTAACAGGTTGTAGGCTACAGAAAAAAATGTGAGAAATTTGTACTCGCACATCTCTTATACCATCTCCATTAAATAACTGAACTATCTGACTAGCTCTTTTTGTGCTGAGCTTCGTTGTCAGAGCTTACGTTATGAGACATAGCGCTGCGCTCTTTCGCCTTGCTCAACGCAAAAATTTCTGCGTCTATAATCCAGTTATTTAATTGAGATGGTATTAGCCGGATCTTCGTGATTTTCGACCTCTTTCAAAGAAGTAGAAGTGAAAGGGCGCAATTCAATATCTCCAGGAGAAGATATTTGTTCGCGCTGCAATCTTTCTTCTGAACGCTCAAGATGTTGAAGAAGCCAATGAGCACTTCCCGTTGTCAAACCAAAAGCCCAAGTAGCTCCTGAGTAAACACCAGCTGCGTGAAATGCCACGGGAAAAGGATTTCCCGTTGCTAATGAAGCCAACAAAGCTGCTACTCCAACTCCAATCGAACCTGCAGTAGCATGTTGCGCCGCGTGATCAACGAGTGCAACAGCATGTCCAAAAAAAGGATTGTTTACGGCATCAAGGGCAGATTGCTCAGGGTCAACGCCCTGTTCATTTACTGGTGACTTGGAAGATTCCATGAGCACACCCCCTATAGCGCCTAAATGACTTCCAGCACTAGAACCAACACTCATCCCAAATGCAGCGCCGGGAGGTCCCTTCAAGATTCCACCAACTAAACCTCCGGTTAATCCTAAAGCTACAGCAGCACGATTACTACTTGTATAACCAGCTTTCAAAATATCACTGGTACGAGAAGAAGTCTCGACTTGCTGGATCTCTTGCCCTGCAAAAACGTTCTCCTTTTCAGATTGTTTATCACTAACTGACTCTAGATCCGAAGAAATATTGCTCCCCTTTTCATTTTCAGAAGGAATCTTGCTAGTAGTGACATTTTCACTTTTTAATGAAATCGGTAAAGAAGGGCTACCTTGTTGATTGATTTTTTTGCCTCCAGACCGATCAGAGAAAAAACTATCGTTATTAGGATTCCGGTAAGCACTACCAAAACGAATGTCTGTGTACATAGGCCCTGTCCGGGATTAGCCAGAGGCTCTTTTTAAGGGGTTCTGAGGGCGAAAAAGTTTGGGCATAAGCAACGAAATTCGCTGTTATGCCCAAAATTGATAGGTTATAAGGAGGTATGACATTGA
>VHCR01000029.1 GCA_016871655.1 Verrucomicrobiota bacterium | reverse complement strand
CCGTATCCGGGAAATCCGGTCGTACGGTTTGAACGAGGGGGAGAGGGAAACGGTCATTGCCTATGAGGCTCTCAACCCGTATCCTCTCTCTACTCTACCAGCAGTGACACTATATATCATCTCATGCTTCCAAAAACCGCCACGCTCCTTGACAATTTTAGTTCCAAAATTGGACTGACTCTCCCGGCTGAGATGCTGCAGGAAGAGAGCCTCACGCTCGAATTGAGCGACGACCTCGCCGTTCAATTTGAAGAAGACTTGGGCGGAGCACTCCTCTGGATGAATATTCCCTTGCTTACCTTGGCCACGGCTGAGATGGAGGAAAAAGTGGTTGAGTTTTTAAAAAAAATATTTCCTTATCGCCATGAATCTGATGCCCGCTTACTCCTAGAGCCAGAGGGCAGTCAGCTCCTACTTGCCAGCCGCTTTCTCCTCTCTGCAACAGAAGAAGAACTAGTTCAAGTCCACTCCCTTGAAGAACAAGTCCGACAACTCATCCGCCTTGCCCAAACCCTCTTAAAACCGCCCCCTATTTAAAAGACGATGCACATTTCACCTATCAACCCAGCAGCAGCTTATTCAGGTCCTTCCGAGCCGATTGCTCTACAAAAAAAAGTTGAGCCTTCAGCAACCGAGTCATCGATTTTTCGTACATGGAACAGATGTGCTGGGAAAATATTAGGAGCAACCTCTCCTGCGGACCTTCTCTCTTCTCCTCAAAGTAGCGAGGCTTTTTGGGGGCAATGGTCAGGAAAAAAATGGAGGGTTGGTTGATTGTAGAGAAATATTTTTTCTGTAGCCTGTAGCCTATAGCCTATAGCCTGTCTCCATGCTTCAACTTCAACGCGCTTCTGCTGGCTCTGGAAAAACAGAACAACTAGCGCGGCGCTATCTCCAACTTTTTTTAAATCCAGAGCGCGCGCACCTGGATCCTGCGGCGGTAGTGGCCACAACCTTCACTCGTGAGGCTGCTGGAGAAATTGTGGCGCGCATTTTTAGACTCCTTGCTAGAGCGTGTAAGGAAGAGGCTTGTCGCTGCATATTAGTTGAGGGAACTTGTTTTCCAATACCGACACAAAAAGAGTGCGAGAATCTCCTGCGGCGCTTTGTGAATGACGTAGATAGACTTTCCATTGGAACCATCGATGCGCTTTTCGCGCAACAAGCACGGGTCTTGGCACTCGATTTAGGAATGTCTTCGCCATGGGAAGTGGCAGACACGGTAACGAGCGAGGAGCTTGCGCGCGAAGCCCTCCTTGCGACGTTGAAAGAGGATCTAAGCATTCGTGAGGCATGGGCTCTCTTGCATCACGGAACGCGAGTTCTCTCATTTGTGGAAAAAGGAACATCGATCTTTGAAAAAAATCGCTGGGTTGCTCGCGCACAACCTGCTTCGCAGGAATGGAAGATAGAAGATAGAAGATGGAAGATGGGAGCATCTACTGCAGATCAAGCAAGGCCTTCGTCGCCCGATCTTTCATCAGCATTTCAAACACTCAATGACAATTCCTGCAACGCAACTTCTCCTATCTCCCATCTTCCATCTTCTTTCTCCCGTGCTGACTTTGCCAGCACGGCCTCTCCACAGATTTTTTCTGATGGTGAAAAAATAAAAGCCTTTTTAAAAAATTTTAAAGTTCCGCTCAACAGCAAGGAGAAGCCTGATAGCCGCTGGATCAAAGCTCTTGAACAACTCAAAAATTTTTTCTCTCGACCTCTCTTGGTGAAAGATCTTTTAGCAGGTGGGACCTTACTAAAAAATTGCTTGAGTGCAATGCCAATAGTGCAGCAAGGAGTCAGTCCCGTAAGTCATGACTGCATCTATGAATTAGCTGGTACTGACGCCTTGCTCACGGAGCCCACTTTTTATGGGAAGCCGATTCCAACTCATTTTGTAAATTTCTTTTTGCCCTTCATTCAAGAGTGTATTCAAGAGCAGCAGCGGCTGGAAGCATTGCGGGAAGAGGCTCTCGGGAGGATGATGCGGCAGTATGAAAGCGTGCGCCAAGAAATTTCTTTTCGCGCAGGAAAGTATACGTTTTCTGAAATCGAAGAGGCAGTTCAACAAGAACACCATCAACTTTCGTTCGACGAGATTGCGCTGCGCATGGATCTTCGCACAGAGCATCTCCTCCTCGACGAATATCAAGACACGAGTCAACGGCAACACGATTTTCTCTCGCCGCTCGTTGGAAATGTTTTAGCAAAAGGAGGAGAAGTTTTTGTCGTCGGGGATGTGAAGCAAGGCA
Source organism: Verrucomicrobiota bacterium (assembly GCA_016871655.1). Classification (GTDB taxonomy): domain Bacteria; phylum Verrucomicrobiota; class Verrucomicrobiia; order Chthoniobacterales; family UBA6821; genus CAIWMF01. The sequence continues at coordinate 9,260 of VHCR01000029.1, read as the reverse complement.
TCTACGGATGGCGAGGTGGGAAGCGACATCTCCTCAGTTTGCTAGAGCAAGAGCATGACGTTTTCAAAAAAGAAATATCACCGCTCAATCAAAGTTATCGCTCCAGTCGCGCGGTGCTGGAAGCAGTGAATGAAGTCTTTGGAGCATTGAAAAATGAAGAAGCTATGCGAGCGATGGAGGGAGGTGTTGCTTTTGAAAAAGCAGCAGCGCGTTGGAGCGCAGATTTTCAAGAACACGTCGGATCCCCTTCTGTTGCTGATTTGAAAGGGAGAGTGCGTGTTCACTCTGTCACAGAACGAGGTGATCAACTCGAAGAAGATCCGATGAACAATGTCGTTGAAAAAGCTGTCATGCTCGTCGAAGAACATCTTACAGAAGATCCGGCACGTGAGGTAGCAATCCTCGTGCGACGGACTAAATTGATTGCCCCACTCTTGCAGCGACTTCAAGAAAAGGAAATCATTGCTAGTGGGGAAGGAGGAAATCCTCTCACCGACACGTTGGCTGTGGAGTTGCTCCTATCACTCTTGACGTGGATCGACCATCCAGGGCACACTGCCGCCTACGAGCATGTCTTTCACTCGGCGCTGCGTCATTTAGTAGATCAAAAAAATGCTGCCCTTCAACTGCGTCAAAAATTGATCGATGCTGGCGTTGCTGCGACACTGCGATCTTGGATTGCACAGCCCGCTTTTCAAGCTGCTTGCAGCGTTTATGAGCAAAGTCGTTTAGAACAATTGATGACTCTCGCAGAAAAATGGGATCTCTCAAAAAATGGAAGGCTTTCTGCATTCGTGAAACGCATCCGACATGAGCGCGTTGAAACACCCCTTCCTGCTAACGTTCGGGTCTTGACGTTTCACGCAGCCAAAGGATTGGAATTCGAATCGGTGATTCTGATGGACCTTGATGTTGATATTACCGCGGGAGGAGAGCGGAGCTTGCGCGTGCAGCAAAATGAAGAAGGGCGTTTTTTTATTCAAGGAAATCAAGAGAAGATGGCCATGCAAGGCCGTTCCTCCTTGCTCTCAGCACTTCAAGAAGAGCAATGGGCTGAGATGCTGAGTTTGCTTTATGTCGGGATGACGAGAGCGGCTTCTTACCTCGATCTCCTTTTTTTTGAAAAACCTTCTCGCAAAAAAACAATGGCTCAATGGCTACGAGCTTCAGGACTCCAGAGACACGAAGTCGTAGGAAAGTCGTTGAGGTTGTTAAAACCGATCACGCCTGCTCTTCCGCAGCAGAGGCCGATCCAGCAGCCTTCCAATGAGAGCTATCAAAAATTTTCTCAACGTCATCCTTCCGAAGAACAAGAAGGAGGCCTGGTTTCTCTTGGTCAACTTTTGCAAGGAAGGAGTGCTCGAGAAAAAGGAACGACGGTGCATGCAGAGCTGGCACAGATAGAATGGGAAAGGACTGCTGCGCATGAGTTGAAGTTGAAAGCTGAAGCTGAAGTCTTCCAGAAAGAATTCTTCTTGAAACGCTGGAAAGAACGAGGGGTGATTCAATTGGAACTTTGGCGCGAAAAACGCTTTGCAGTGGTGAAGGAAAAAGAATTCATCAGTGGCATTTTTGATCGTGTAGTGCTCGGACAAAATGAGGAAGGCATTCCGATTATCGCTGAGGTGATTGATTTTAAAACGGGAGAAAAAAATAGTGATCAAGAAAAACTCTATGAACCTCAATTCAAGGCCTATCGCACCGCCTTGCAGGAGATGCTGCCGAGTTTGAGAGAGGTCGTAACTCGATTGGTGTGGATTAATTAGAAGATGGAAGATAGAAGATAGGAGATGGAAGTCGAAGCCTTCGGCAAAATTAAAAATTTTTATTTTGTTTGTGCCAGCAAATCACAATCCCCATCTTCCATCTTCTATCTTCTATCTTCAACGATTTCACATCGTTGCTTCACTTCCTCCCACGACGACGTCTTCGAAAGTAAGGATGCAAGATAGATGTCAGACCGCGGAAGCTGATGCCATGAGGTTAGAACGGCAGGATTAGTGAGGCGTGAAAAAAGAAGATGCCTCATTGCGCGAAGCGGAACCCATTTGTCGCCGTAGCCGACGTGTTGATTACTTGACCAGAAGTGAATCATCTCAACACCATTTCTCATTTCATGCCCGAGATAAACTACGAGATGGCCATGCTCTATGGCACCAACGGAGCTTGTCCAAAAAATTTTGAGAAAATCGCCCGGTTCTGCTTGCTCAAGACTGGTGAAATTTTTTCCAATTTTCAAATCATGAAATAAACAAGCCACACCCGGTCCGTTGGCGTTCCATCGCCCCCAGATTCCCTCTCCATCAGGTTGTCCGCGTGGGAGCAAGGTTGATAACGTTGCGGTATCAAGAGTGAGTTGATGCTGCTCTTGCAGCAGAAGAAGTGTTTTTAAAAAAAGGAGATAAGTTGCTTCCGAACAAAAACTCGGTTGAGCTAATGTAGGACGCACCACAAGTTTTCCGTCAGAAACTGTTACTGCATGTTGCAGTCGCTTCATGGCCAGATTGCTCGTGCTGTAGCCTCCGCCATGAGGCATGGAAGAGATGGCTTCTAAAATGGTTTTGTTGATAGGATTGTTGAACTCACCTCGTAGTGGCGCTACAAGCAAGAGAGCTCCCAAAAAAAATGACAAACTCTTTTTTAAAAAAATCAAGTGAAATGACATGCGAAAGAATCATCGCTCTTCTCCGTCTGACGTCAAGAGCCATTCGCCGCTGGCCGCTGGCGATTTTCTTTTTTTTGTCCGTTGTGCTGCTGATGACCGCTTGGTTTTGGAAGCGTCCGATTTCTGGTGTCGGAGGGTTGCCGATTTTTGGGAGAATGGAAATTTCAGTACCTCTTTTTTCTCAAGGGGACCTTCGTTGGAGTGAAGACTCACTTGGATATTCTGAAGATGATACGGTTGGTTCGGCTGGTTGTGCAGTGAGTTCTGCCGCGATGGTGTTGGCCTCATACGGAGTCATTCTTACCCCGAAACTCCTCAACCAATATCTCATTGAGAATGATGGCTACGAAGGAGACTCCTGGATTAAATAGGAAGTTGCAGCCAACTATCCACCAGGAGTTGCGGAGCATCGCTACGAAGATCTTCCGAGTTATGGATTGATCGATTGGAACCTCCTGCGTGGAAACCCTGTGATCGTGCGGATTCGGCGCCCTGCAGGTAACACCCATTTTGTCGTTATTGTTGGCAAACAAGGATTCAATTACCTCATTTGCGATCCTGGTTTCAAAGGAGATCAAGGAGTCTATCCTTTTTCTGAATTGGGAGCACCTATTGAGGCTCTTCGTTTTTATCGTAAAAAGAAATAAAACTTGCCAAACAAAACGGATTCCAGTTTGAATAGAAATTCTAAACCAACCCACTTACTACTATGAGTCTTGTTTCTAGTGTCGGCCCACAAAATCCGAATCACCTTTCTAACCAAGTTCAACAGCCAAGGCAAAATCAAGCGCAACAGCCTTCTGTCCAGAATGCTCGGGGGCCTCAAACAGCAACTCAAGCAGCAGAGTCTGTAGAAAACACTGGAAATCATACGCAGGTTCAAGCTATGGACGAAAGCGCTAATTCCACTAATCCTCTCCACGCACAACAGCAATCCATCCGAAACCAAAACGTTGCACGTGGAGGGTTCTAGAGCATATTAAATAAAACTGTGGCCATTTTTAAAATGCTCTAGGTCTCTTTATTTTTATGGGCGACGCATTTTAACTTGGTTCACATAAGACGCATCGATCAGATCCTCGATGCGTTGTCCTGCAAGGACGTGCGTGCTGAAGCAATCTAAATTGCCATCGGGGCTGATTAAAGCTAACGCAAAATGGTTTTCTGCATGGTAGGCTGCTCCAACAGCAGCCCCCTGCGCAACAGTGATGAAAGGGATATTGCATTGAACAGGCCCCTCTTCCTCTGTAAAAGCGGCAAGGCAGATCAAATGCTGAGCAGCAAGATGCTCATAATTTCCTTTGAGTGCGTTGAGTTGCCGATAAAAATCCCAACTTTTTGGAGAAGGAGCAATCAACAAAAGCACTGGTTGGCCTTGTAGCGAACTGAGATGCTTGAGCTCGCCACGTTGGTGCCAGGTGAAGTCGGGGGCGGGGCGAACAAGAGGCTGTAGGCTGTAGGCTGTAGGCTGTAGGAAAAAGCAGCCGAATGCTATCAAACTAGTGATAAAAGAAAAATAATTCACAGGGATGGAAGGGGTGTAGAAAAAGGCTGTAGGTTATAGGTTGTAGACTGTAGGCCAATGCAACATTTTTTGAAAAAGAAAATTATTTTCTAATAAGTTAAAATGTTTTTTAAGTATAGGATTCGATTTAAAAATTTCCTATAGCCTACAGCCTACAGTCTATAGCCTGCTTCTCACATCGTGAGAAGCTACACCGTCAACAGCTCTGCTTCCTTGTGCTTCACATGCTCATCGATGCTCGCGACAAATTTATCTGTGAGCTTTTGAATCTCTTTTTCGCTACGAGTGAGATCATCTTCGGTGATCGTGCCTGCTTTTTGGATTTTTTTTGCTGTCTCCATCGCCTCACGGCGGCTTGCGCGAATGCGGACGCGCCCTTCTTCGGCGACTTTGTGAACCGTGCGAACGAGATCTTTGCGGCGCTCTTCGCTCAATTCCGGAATGCGCATGCGAATAATTTTTCCATCGATGGCAGGAGTGATGCCAACATTGCTTTCCAAAATCGCTTTTTCAATATCCTTGATCGTACCTGCATCAAAAGGTTGAATGACGAGTAAACGCGGTTCTGGGCAGGTAATAAGCGCAAGGGCTTTGACTTTCATGCTGCTGCCGTAAGTGTGCACATCGATTGTCTCAACAAGAGCTGGCGAGGCTTTTCCAGTGCGGATGGCAGCGAATTCGTGCATCATGAAGTCAATGGCTTTTTCCATGCCTTCTTCTGCTTCTAGTAAAATGGTATCAGCGCTCATAAAAAAGTTTGAGTTAAAAGGTTGAGTTTAAGTTTGCTTCTTCTGTCACCAGCGTTCCTACTGGTTCGCCGCAGATAGCTCGAATAATAATATTCGGCTCAATCATGTTAAAGACAATAATCGGCATGGAGTTGTCCATACAGAGACTGAAGGCGGTTGAGTCCATCACTTGCAGGCGGCGGTTAAGCGCTTCTGAAAAAGTAAGGTGATCAAATTTTTTTGCTGTCGGATTTTTGACCGGATCGGCATCGTAGATCCCATCAACCTTCGTGGCTTTAAGAATAACTTGAGCCCCAATTTCATTAGCTCGTAGCGCTGCAGCGGTGTCGGTGGAAAAAAACGGATTGCCGGTTCCTGCGACGAAGATAACGATATGACCATTTTCCAAATGACGAATGGCCCGGCGTAAAATAAACGGTTCTGCAACGTGATTAATGTGAAGCGCTGTCTGTACGCGCGTGGAGAAGCCGAGATCTTCGAGCGCACTCATGAGCGCCATTCCATTGATGACCGTGGCCAACATTCCCATATAGTCAGCAGTTGCACGGTTCATGCCGCGATGGCTTGCAGCCAGTCCGCGCCAAATGTTACCGCCTCCAACCACCACGGCCACTTGCACTCCCATCTTGCGAACGTTTCCAATTTCTTGCGCGATTTGTTGCACGATTTTTGGAGAGACCGTATCGTCACTTCCATGCTGGCGAAGTGCTTCACCACTGATTTTGAGGACGACGCGTTTGTATTTTGGAGTGGAAGAAGAGCTCATGGACTCTGAGTGTAGCATGCCTAAAGCGCTAACCCCAGCGCAAAATGGGAGTTGCTAAATATTTCTTGGAAGGATTTTTTTTTGATTAGCATCATCAGCTAACATGGTCACATGCTTTGCCGAGAAAATATGTTAAGTTTGTTTGACCAAAACCATTCACTATATTAACACCAACCCTATGAACAAATATAAATTATTTTCATTGCTGACCCTGATCAGCCTAATGACCTCTGGAGTTTCCATCGCTCAAGAACAAGCTTACTCGAGCATTCCTTCCTCTGATGCATCTGCACCCACTGTTGCAAATCCTCCTGCGGATGTGACGTTGGCATTCACACGCGACAGTCATGGCAATTATGCTGTTTCTGGATCGACAGAGAAACTTATTTTGAAAAAAGGTCAACAATGGACAGTCGCTGTCGATAATCCTGATTCATATTTTAAACTGGGATCTCCAGTATCTCAAGCAACGATTTACTATATCCCTAATGTTTCTTATCAATTGAAGGCGGTGAAGGCGGGTTATAATTTAGGCATCACTTATTGGGACCCGACAGGAGAGTACACACACCGGAATGAAGAATCAATTCTTGATACAGAAGGTGATCCATTAATTTTTCACTTCGTAGCCGCAACTCCTGGTGAGCAAAGAGTTACTTTTTATTTCAATGACTTCACTCCGCTTCGACAAATGAATCCAAAATATAGTTGGAGAAAGAATGAATACATCCAAGCTAATAATATCGAAAATCAAGCGGTCCGTTTAGGGGGAGTGCAAGAACAAGCTTCCTTCACCATTGATGTAGAGGTTCAAGAATAGTTATTTCTTAAATCTTTTTAGGAAGATTTTATTTTCCACTCACAATGAAGTTCTCTTCGTTGTGAGTGGTTTTTGTTTTTGGCGGGTTTTTTTAAGAAAAATGTCCGCTAGCAAAAGCTCCGGAGCTCATCCGCGCGCGCCCTTCAGGTTGGATTTCGTGGAGCAGCAGCGTTCCTTGACCGCAAGCGAGAAGTAACTCACGATCTTGTGAAAGAAAGAGGGACCCTGGTTTTTCTGAGGAAGTTGTTGCTGCAGTCGTAGCTGAGAAAATTTTTAGCGCGATGGTTTTTCCCGAAGGAAGTTGAAAGGTGCCATGAGCGCCCGGTTTCGGATTCATGGCGCGAATGAGGCGATCGAGTTCTGCTGCGGATCGACTGACATCGATGGCAGCATCGGCGCGTGTAATTTGGCGTGTGTGGGTGATGCCTGCTGCAGCTTGAGGATTGCGAGGAGCTTCTCCTTTTTCTAAAAGCGATAATGCTTCCAAAAGAGCCTCGGGAGCTAGCTCGGCGAGGCGCTGAGTCAAGGAGCCTGCAGTCTCATTGGGAGCAAGATCGATTTTTTTTTGGAGTAAAATATCACCCGTATCAAGTCCCTCTGCCATGTGCATGATGGTGACGCCAGTTTCTTCATCACCTGCTAAGATCGCAGCCTGGATCGGTGTTGCGCCGCGATGGCGGGGCAAGAGGGAGGTATGAATGTTGAGACACGCGACAGAAGGGAGTTCCAGCAACTCCCGCGGAAGAATTTTTCCATAGGACATGGTGACGATGATCTCGGGCTGCAGCGCGCGTAATTTTTCTAAAAAAGAAACGTCTCGTAAATTTTCTGGCTGGAAAATAGGAAAGGAATTTTTTTCTTTTTCAAGAAACTGCTTTGTCGCAGGTGCTGTGAGCACTTGATGACGTCCCACTGGCCGATCTGGCTGTGTGAGGAGTCCGACGAGTTGGTGCTCCGTCATCAAAGCACGAAGACTCGGAATTCCAATGTCACTAGTACCAGCGAAGAGAATATTCATGAAAACAAGAAGATTGGAGATGGTAGATGGAAGATAGGAGTTGTGGTCTGCTAACACAGACAAAGACGAAAATTTATTTTTGCCGCCGACGACCTATCTCCCATCTTCTATCTTCTATCTTCTATTTAACACCGCTCCCAAAATTTGATAAAGCACTTCAACTGGCGTCATGGTGGCATCAAGGTCGTGTCTCAATGCCTTGCCATAATATTTGAGCATTGGCTTGGATTCTGCATCGTAAGTGGCTAAGCGGCTACGAATGATTTCTTCGTGAGCATCATCTAAGCGATTTTCTTTAAGTGCGCGACTCTTCAAACGGGCTACAAGCTTGTCGCGATCAGGGCAGGAGAGATGGAAAATGTGCTCTACCTCAATATATTTCTCCATGAGCTTTGCTTGCTCAACATTTCTTGGAATGCCGTCGAGGACCAGGAAATCACGTTGTGGTTTGAACTGACCAGACTCGACAATGACATCGATCCAATTGACCCAAAGCTCAACGGTGATTTCATCAGGAACCAATTTTCCTTTGCTCGAATATTTTAAAAACTCTCGTCCTAATTTGCTTTGAGGATCAAGGCCACGAAAAACATCTCCGCAAGCGCAGTGGTAAAATCCTGGGATCGTGCCGAGGGTCCGACCTTGAGTTCCTTTTCCACTGCCGGGAGCGCCAAAAATGAGAAGTGTTTTAAAACGATTCATGAAAAGGTGAAGAGTAAAGAGTAAAGAGTAAACGGTAAAGAGCGTTTTTAAAATAGGGGTCGAATATGGGACTGACCCCTATGGCGAAATAGGACTTGTTTCAAAAAATCATTCTGCTATCTTCATTTGCCAATGAAGCCGGCATAGCTCAGTTGGTAGAGCAGCTGATTTGTAATCAGCCGGTCGTCGGTTCGAGTCCGACTGCCGGCTCCATTTTTTCTCAATTATGGCTTCGAATATTTCTTCTGCCAATTTGCGGTATCCCACTTTTCAGGGGACTCAAGATGAGGCTAAGGCGAGGGTTAAAAGGCTGCAGCAAGGGTTGACGAAGATGAATCTTGCTGTCGGAGAAAGTGAGCGAAGTTTAGTAAATTTAGATAGGGTTAATCGCTCCGGAACCGAATCCTCTTTCAAAGTTTCTTCTTTTAGCCAACCGGAAGAACGAAGAACTCAAACAGCTTCGTACCTCAATAGTCTCATTGAGAAGCTCTATCCGAAGGACATCGACACCGAAGGACAAAAAAACATCAAGGCCGAATTTGCTGCTTATTTAAATGGAGATGTTGAAAGAGAAAGTGAAAACAAAAATCCCGGAGATATTAGCGCGAAGCGGCTGCAAAGATATCTTTGTGATTTACACCTTGCCCGACTCGATGCCGAAGCCATTGAAGCAGGCTTGAGGCAAGATGCCCTTCCTTTTGCTGAGGATCAGCCTCAAAAAATCGAAGGCTCATTGGATGCTTTTTTAGAGAGCAAAGAAGTCATTCCTTATTTTAGCCGTCAAGTTGGAGAGGGTAATTTTGGAATTGTGGTGAACGCTGGGGTAAAAGGAGTCGACGGAAAATATGTTTATAAAAAAGAAAAGAGAGATTTCGCCAAGGCCTTAACAGCCTGTTGCCTCATAAGTTTTGACACCCGAGGCGGGAAAATCAAGTAGGTAAAAATAAGACGTTGACTCATAAAGGATGACACCGGCAACCAAGAAGGATGCCAATGTCACAAACAATACGGCAAG
>VHCR01000028.1 GCA_016871655.1 Verrucomicrobiota bacterium | reverse complement strand
CCAAACGAGGCATCTTGTCTCCGTCTCGTTTCTGCCATCCTCATGGAATTATCCGATGACTGGGAAACTTCCAATGCTTACCTCAATCCTCAATACCTCTCCGCTAAAAACTAATCCTTCACCACTAACTTTTTCATTCCGCTCTTTTCAATTTTACAGAAAAATTGTTGCTTAACCGGTTCGTGCATAGGCGATATTTTTATATATAGCAATTTTATTATATTTCTGTAAACTCATTCTATGTCTTCAGCTATACTCCCACATTCTTTTTCCGATTCCTTGGCGCCTTCAGAGCCTGCAGATCAAGCACATCATGGTGCGCCGCCCTATGTCTGCAAATTAGGCATGATTGTTTTTCTCCTTTCTGAAGGAATGCTTTTTGCAGGACTCATTGGTGGCTACATTGTTTTGCGTCTCGGATGCGCTCAGTGGCCTCCATCTCCAGAGTTGCCGGCGCTTCCAAAAGTTCTCACGGGATGCAACACGCTTATTCTAATTTGCAGTAGTCTTGCCTTTCACATGGTGGAAGTTTCTGTAAAGAGTGGAAAGACTGGACGACGTTGGTTGTTCTTGACTATCTTGCTGGGCTCGCTCTTCCTTGGGGGACAAGCTTACGAGTGGACGCACCTCTACCATGAAGGCCTGTGGTTCCACCTCGGCGGCGTCTACGGTTCTTCATTCTTCGTTCTCACCGGATTTCATGGAACACACGTTTTCATCGGAGTGTTACTAATGATTTGGTGCTTTTTGCGCCAAGTTTTTTTTAAATCATTCACGCAGCATCATCACGTCGCGCTTGATAATGTCGGGCTCTACTGGCACTTCGTTGATGTGGTGTGGGTCTTTCTTTATACAGTTCTTTACCTCATTTGAAAACAATCCCCCAATCTAAATCTCTCTCACTATCGTCGTGGGTTGTGATTTTTTTGATCGTTGCGCTACTCCTCGGAGGAGCTGTGATGATGTTTCGCAAGTCCGAACAGCGTTGTACAATGACGCAGCCGCCGATCGCCGAGGTTCCTGATTTTAGTTTTACGACGCAAGAAGGAAAAACATTAACGAAAGCTGATCTTCTCGGAAAAGTTTGGGTTGCTGATTTTATCTTCACGCGCTGCGCGGGGCCTTGCCCTGTCATGACCTCGCACATGGCTGATTTAGCGTCTCAAGTTTCAAAAACTCCCAATGTCAAATTGGTTTCTGTCAGCGTCGACCCACTCTATGACACGCCTGCAGTTTTGCAACAATACGCAAATAACATTCATGCAAATCCGATGCAGTGGTATTTTGTTACCGGGCCAGTCGATAAGATCAGCGCTTTTACTCAACAGGGAATGAAACAATCTCTTGTCAGTGAGCCAGGAGCAATGCCGAATCATTCAACGCGATTTTTAGTTGTCGATCAGCATGGAATGATTCGGAGTTGCCATGATGTGACCGATCCAGAAATGGAGCAAAAAATTCTTGGTGAAATTGGAAGTCTCTTGCGCCAAAAAAATAATTAGTTGCAAAGAACGCAAAGAAAAGCATGAAATATTTTTCGGTACTATTTTTTATTTTCGCCGCTCCTTTTCGAGCTTTCTCCTGTGAAGGCTGTAAAATGGCCGGCGCCAAAGGAATTTCGGAGCCACAGACGATCATGGCTGGAATGGCTTTTTCCTGGAGTGTGCTTTTTATGCTCGTCGTAGTCTTTTTATTGCTAGGAATTTTTGCATATGCCATGCGTGCCGCTTGTCTCCAGGCCGATGCAGCGCATCAACAAAATGTGATTTTATAAAAACAGTTTTTATCCCTTCCATCCCTATGAATTTATTTCTTTTTCCCGCCCTCAACGCTTCGCTGAATGCTCTAAGCGCACTCTTGCTGGTGGTTGGATGGTGTTGCATTAAAAAGAAACATTGGCTGGCTCATGCTTGCTGCATGATCACAGCTTTTGTGACTTCGTGCCTATTTTTGGGTTGTTATCTTTATTATCATTTTCATCTTCCTGGACATCATGTTGCTTTTACAACGGCAGGCTGGCCACGGGTGGTTTATTTTTTCATCCTCTTCACCCATCTTCCGCTCGCTCTCATCTTGGTTCCGCTGGTTATCATGACCTTTACTCCAGCGCTCCGACGTCGCTTTGAACAACACAAAAAAATTGCTCGCTGGACATTGCCTATTTGGCTCTATGTTTCCGTGACAGGAGTCTTAGTTTACTTCATGCTTTATATTTGGTTCCCAACAACAACGACACTATGAATAACACATCCCTTCATCACGATCGCTCCATGCCTCATTCAGGCCTCGAAAAAACCGGCACGCTTGATGCGTTTGTCCACGACAAAGATAATGATCAACTCATTCTCGCTATGTTTGAATTGCGGCCTTGGAATCTTGGAGAGCTGCAGCTTTTTCAATTGCAGGAAAAACTCAACGCCTATCTCTCCTTCATTTTAGATGGTGAAATGGAAGAATCTTTTCCTCATCTCGTTGACAAACCAGTTCGCATTGAACTTCGCACGCTGCATGAGCCCACTGAAGAGGTCCTTGGTTTTTTACAACGCGTGAAAGATCAAATTACGCATCAACAAATCGAGCTCGAAATAGTTTTGATTGAAGAGCAGATGGATGGTTGCCGTTGCAATCATCAAGGCGCCGAGTGTTGTGGTGGACCTTCGATGCTTTCTGTGAATCAGCAATCCTGCTGTCAGGAAAAAAATGAAACGCATTGCTGTCAGGAAAAAAAGCAAACAGCCTGTTGCCGAGGAACTCATCAACACCACTGCTGCCAAGAAGAGTCTTCTTTTCTTGAGACGTGTGAGATTTAGTTTTATGAAAAAAAGAAATCGCTGGAGGTCCTCTTTCTGTAGCCTCCAGCCTCCAGCTTTTAGCCTTTCTTCATGCTAGATACCGGTACATCTCGACCTCGTAACGTTGATTGGAAAAGAGCAGCAGCCATTCTCTATGGAGATTGGGGAACGAGTAAGGCGTACGTAATTGGTCTTGCCTTTGCGGCCGCTGGTTACAGTTCGTTTTGGCTCATTATTCCGATGTGTTTGCTGACAGCGCTTGTTGGCATCAACTATATCACGATTTGTCGACTCTATCCGAATGGCGGCGGCGTTTATGCGAGTGTGCGTCATCGTTCGGAAGTGATTTCCATTGTCGGTGCTTTTTTGATGATCGCTGATTACATTGTGACGGCGGCCCTCAGTGCGCTGGCGGCATTTCAATATTTGGGCGTGAGTCATCCTGCGTACTATGCAGGGGGAGCTATTTTGCTCATTGGCTTTTTAAATTTTTTCGGACCTAAGCACACGGGCGCGCTAGCAGTCATGATTTCAGTGCCAACGGCACTAGTCGTCATGCTGCTCGCTGGATTTTCTTTGTCTCATTTGGGAGCGGCTGTGTCTCATTTGCAACCATTGCACGGCGGCTTGGGGCACAACTGGGTTGGCTTTGTGAGTATTGTCCTCGCGCTTTCGGGTGTGGAAGCAATTGCGAATGCCACGGGAGTGATGAAACTTAACCCGGGAAGTTCGCTGAGAGCTCCCGTCGTGACCAAAACATCAACGCGAGCTTTGCTCTTAGTACTTGCCGAGGTCGTTGGCTTTACAGCGCTGCTTGGCCTGGCAATGACTTCGCTCTCCGGACTATCGGTTGTTAATGGTGATGTGAGCGCGCCAGGTGCAGAGGGAGTGCGTGATTACATGCTGCGGTACATGGCTCAGGTTTTTGTTGGACACTCACTTGGACCTGTCTGTGGCATGGTCGCAGCATGGTTGGTGAGCATTACTTTTGGACTCCTTCTCCTCTCTGCCGTCAATACGGCGATCCTCGGATTGATCTCGATTTCCTTTTTGATGTCGCGAGATGAAGAGGTGCCTCCTATTTTTGCAAAGTTGAATCAATTTGGAGTGCCTCATTTTGCGTTGCTGTTGGTGACTATTATTCCAGCGGCATTGGTGGTTCTCGTTGGCGATATTTCAGGGCTTGCAGAGCTTTATGCAGTCGGTGTTGTCGGTGCTATTGCAACAAACCTTGGTGCTACGATGACAGATCGTAAATTACCACTTCACTTGTATGAACGGGGTTTGATGGTGATCACCTTTTGTATTTTGCTCGCGATTGAAATCACGCTCTTCGTCGAAAAACCAAGTGCTCGTGTCTTTGCTGTAACAATTCTTGCAATCGGGCTCATCATGCGCGGTCTTGCTCGTGAACATTCACTCCGCAAAGCAGCAAAACTCAAAGCTCAAAGCCACGAACTTCATCGTAAGGTGGAGCCAGTTGATTTGACGTCACGACAGTTGCCATCGGTTCTTGCTGCTACTGCTCAGCAGCAGGCGCATCGTCATTACGAACATCCGACACAGCATCATGGTGGGCCAATCCTTGCGGCGGTGCGTGGTTTGGGTAAGACGCTCGATTTTGCCGTGGGTGAAGCCCATGAAACCGGACGTCCGCTTTATATCATGTTTATCCGCGAACAACCCGTTATTGCTCCGGGAGATCGTAAGAAAAAATGGAACGACGACAAAGATGCGAAAATCATTTTTGAAAGTCTCAAAGAAGAAGGGCTTGGAGAGACGATCCTTCCCTGTTACACCGTCAGCGATTCTCCGCCAGATGCGATTGCGGACTTGGCTTCGACGATCGGCGCCGAGCGCGTTATTATCGGAGCTTCGCAGCGAGGGAAGCTCGTCAACATGTTGCGTGGTGATATGATCTCGACGCTTTCAAAGATGTTGCCGGAGGATATGTATCTCGTTGTTTGCGGTTAAGAAGGGGCTTGTTCTTTTGTTGCTAAATAGCACTACTTTGTTCTGGTGCCACGGTTAAGATAGTGGCGCCTATGTTATGAACTGTTTTAGACTTGAATGAGTTGGGGAATATTTTCATGAGTTATTATAAACATTATTTTTTGATTTTATCTCTTCTCGTGGGGATACTTTTTTCCTTATCAGAAAATTCCTCTGCTCAAAACTCGCCTATTCCTCATGATTTTGAAACATGGATACCTGTTTATTGTGATAACATTCCTGTTTATAAAAATCTGAAAGGCTATATGGAGATTCAACCGCGCTTTTCTTTTGCTCCAGCAAAAACGGAAGTTCTTCTCATCAGGCCAGCTCTCTACTATCAATTTCCAGAAAAGTTCTCTGTGGGGGCTGGTTATGCAGTTATTCCCTATTTTTACCCCAATTATGTTTTAGAACAACGCAGCTGGCAGCAACTTTTAAAGGTCTTTGTTCTCAATAATACTACCTTTATTAATCGTGTACGTTTGGAAGAACGTTACTTTGATAACCTGACAGGAACAGGAATTCGATTGAGATATCAACTTCGGACATTGATTCCTATTGATCATCAGAAAAAATGGTCCCTAGCTTTTTATGATGAGATTTTTATTAATGGTAACACCGTTACAGGAGGCCCAGCTGCAGGTTTTGAGCAAAATCGTCTTTTTGGAGGAATCAATCGGCAAGTGACAAAAAATCTTGCTGTCGAAATAGGATACCTTGAGCAATCATTAATGCTTCCTAATGCAGAAGTTCCTCCGCTCAATCATATCGTTTCTTGCGCGACCTACATTACATTTTAAATCTTACTGAAAAGCAATAAGGGATATGCAACCAGTAAAAACCTTAATAAGACAAGAAAAAGGGGAAGTGATAAAATAAGTCAGTTCGTTTTATTAAAGCATTTTAAAAAATTCTAGTGACGCGTATTGCGCTGTCACTTCCGTGCTGAAAGCCTCGAGTATCAGAAGACACTGCGTTTTTGCGCTCCTCGCGCATTGTAGAGGGTGTCTTGAAAATAGATAAAATTGATGCAGTACAAGGAGCGAGAAGCAGAGCCGAGGAGTGTATAAGTAATACTCGACGAAGGCGAGCATCACAGCGACGCAGTAATGCGCGATTTTAGCTTTTTCAAGACACCCTCTAAAACAAAAAGCATGTTTGATCAACTTTATCAGCTGGCAGCTTCACGCCTTCTTTTAGAACAAAAAATCCGTCAAGAAGATAATAATCCTTACTTAAGACCTGCTTTCGATAAAATCAGAAACAGAGATGAATCAGATTTTAGAGATGAGGCTCGTTCTATTTTAGGTGCCAAGCAAACACAAAGAGAACAGAATCGACAAGGAAGAAAAGAACTTTGGAGTTTTTGTTCGAGCCACCCAAGATTAGTATCATTCCTGACTATTGCCGGTTTGGCTTTTGCTTATCTGTTCTGGACTCTGACTGGATTATAAGGTTTAGAATGCTCCTTCGTAGTTGAGAGAGCGCGACGTGTTGCAAAGTGATTTGAGATCTTCTGGCAGTGGTGCCTGCCACGATTCTTTTTTATCATGGAGGGTGACTTCAAGGGCCCTTGCATGAAGGGCGTGGCGCGAGAGCCAGAGTTTTTTTTCTAAGGCAGGAGTCCACCCTTTTTCTATAAAATCGAGGTAATATTCTTCGGATGGGCCGTAAATTTTATCGCCAACAATAGGATGTCCGAGGTGAGCGAGGTGAACACGAATTTGATGGGTACGTCCTGTGCGAGGCCAGCAACTGAGGAGGGAGAGGGGACCGTGTTGAGGATGTTGCCAACGCTGTTCGACTTGGAAGTCAGTGATAGCAGGCGCTCCGGTTGGATGGACCGCACGCTGAAGCCAGACTTTGGTTGGCACGACTTCTCCTTTTCTCAAGAGTGGAGCATCGATTGCGCCTCGATCTTCTTTGACCCATCCAACAACAATTGCTTGATATTCTTTTTTAAAAGCTCCTCTCTCCAATGCCATCGCATACGTACGAGCCGACTCATAATTCTTTGCGACAAGAATGATGCCGCTCGTCTCGCGATCGAGGCGATGCACGAGAGAAACCTGACCGCCATTGGCTCTTTCAAAAGCGAGCAACTCCTTGAGTTGATCCCAAAGTGTGATTGGCCCGCCGGGCTTTGTCGGATGGACGAGCAAATGAGGAGGTTTGTTAATCACCAGTAGATCATCCGTCTCGTGAATAATTTCAAGCATAATAGATAGGGGTCGGTTCCAGATATTACATATTTTGGTGCCACTCTATGATATTTGGTTCGAGTTCATGATGTCTTAAAAATATCATGAACTGGCACCAAAATATGCAATATCTGGAACCGACCCATAAGTATGGCAGAAAAAAATCTTTCATCCAAGGTTCTAAGCTTCTAAACTTTTTCCTTATGCAAAAACAGCGCACGTTAGCACAATCAGTCAGTTTTACTGGGAGTGCTCTTCATACCGGTAATCACGTTACTCTCACTCTTCATCCTGCACCAGCGGGGCACGGCTATAAATTTAAGCGGAGTGATTTGCCTGATGAGCCGATCATTGACGCGAAGGTGGAACATGTTAAAACAGTAGAGCGTTCCACAACGTTGGTCGAAGGAAATGCCAAGATCCACACCGTGGAGCATATTTTATCAGCGTTGGCAGGCATGGGGGTTGACAACGCGCTGATTGAAATGAATGCCAATGAGCCTCCGATTATTGATGGGAGTGCGAAGGCTTATGTGGAGCTGATTCAACAAGCTGGCATTGTTGAACTCGAGGCGCCACGTTTTTGTTTGGAGGCGAGTGAGCCACTTCACTATGAGTCTGAGGGCGGCTCTCTCATGACGCTTTTCCCAGGGCCAGGTTTTAGAGTTTCTTGCACGCAAGTTGGTCCTGATGGCCGCTACACGCAATATCTCTCGCTTGAGATTACGCCTGAGGTCTACGCTCGCGAGATTGCACCAGCAAGGACTTTTGTTTTTTACGAAGAGGTGAAGGACTTGATGGAAAAAGGTCTGATCAAAGGCGGTAGTCTAGAAAATGCTTTAGTTGTTCGAGGTGATTCGGTCTTAAGCAAAGAGCCACTTCGTTTTCCTGATGAATTTGTACGTCATAAAATTCTCGATATGATTGGTGATTTGGCCCTCGTTGGACGTCCTTTGCAGGGGCATGTGGTAGCTGTTCGTCCAGGGCATGGGCCTAACACAGAGTTAGCACGCGTGATAGCGAAGCGTCATGCTGAGTTGCTTGCGATGGCACCGCGTCCAATAACTTCTTCGGCGATGGTGATGGATATCAACGAAGTGATGCGAGCTTTACCTCATCGTTATCCTTTTCTGATGGTTGATCGTATCATCGAAATCGATGGAGAAACAAAAGCAGTTGGTGTCAAGAGTGTCACGATCAACGAACCCTTCTTTCAAGGCCATTTTCCAGGACATCCCGTCATGCCAGGAGTTTTGCAAGTCGAAGCAATGGCTCAAGTTGCGAGCATTATCATGATGCGTAAGAGTGAAAATTTAGGAAAAATCGGATACTTCATGAGCGCTGATGAAGTGAAATTTAGAAAACCTGTTATGCCAGGAGACACACTTTTCATTCACGTTGAAATGATGCGAGCTCGCAAAAATCTCGGCAAAGCAACCTGTCATTGTAAAGTGAATGGAGAAGTAGTTTCCGAAGCGGTGTTGATGTTTGGTTTAATTGCTAAATAAATGTCTCAAATCCACCCAACAGCCATTATCGATCCCAGTGCCAAGATTGGCTCTGGCACTCGTATTGGGCCTTATTGCGTAGTTGGAGCTGGGGTAGAACTTGGTCCGCATTGCCATTTGCACGCACATGTTACGATCATGGGGCCAACGAAGATTGGAACGCACAATGAGTTTTATCCCTACACTTCGATTGGGCAACGGACACAAGATTTGAAGTATGTTGGCGAGCCGACTTATTTGGAGATTGGTGATCACAATTGTTTTCGAGAATTTGTGACGGTGAATCGCGCAACGAGTCAGCACGGAAAGACGATTGTTGGAAGTCATGGAAATTTTTTAGCCTATGCCCACATTGCACATGATTGCGTTGTCGGCGACCATGTGATTTTTTCTAATAATGGGACATTAGCCGGCCACGTAACGGTCGGAGATTATGCTGTCATAGGAGGATTGAGTGCCGTGCATCAATTTTGTCGCATTGGAGAACATGCGATGATCGGCGGCTGCACCAAGATTGTTCAAGATGTTCCAAGCTTCATGATTGCTGATGGCAATCCCGCAGAAATTCGCGGCATTAATCAAGCTGGTCTCGAGCGCTGTGGATTTTCGACTGAAGAGATCAAGGAACTCCGTGATGCCTATAAAATTATTTATCGTGGAGCGCTCAACACGGCGCAAGCCGTCGAAGTGTTGAGGAAAAAACATTCTGAATCAGAGATCATTCAGAAATTATTAAATTTCATAACGACGAGTCAGCGTGGAATTATTCGGTGAATTTTTTTTGGAAAAATATTGCTTCAATAATGCAATCATTAACACGGCATTGATCGTTATGAGAAAAGTTCCGAACTGATGATAGCTTCCATCAGCAATGATATATCCACTGATGGCGCATGCCATGGCTCCTGCTACATGCGAAAGGAAGGTAGCAATGGCGCATGCTTCTATTAATGCAGTTCCTTTAAATTGATCGGCAATGACGCAGAGATATAATGCTTCAAAAGCATTAATGAGACCGCCAATAATAATGATCAGTGGATGATCAAACATCTTAACAAAGAGGGAGGCACTGGGAAAAAGAAGTGCCAATTTTGGATCATAGAGATTGCAAAAATGAATGATCGTAAAAAGCGTTATTAAAATTAATAAATAGAGGAGTGCTGTTTTCAGGTACCCAAAAAATTTAAAAGGCAGAGATAAAAAAGGAGTTAATATCACGCCACCTATTAAGATAGGTATGGTGAGGAAGGCAGCTTCCTTGGTGTTCATTCCATGACTAATTCCCCAAATGGGCGTTAATCCCAGGACAACATTATCATTGATCCCAAAAATAATGATGGTGATCAGGCCAATAGGAATTATTTTAAAAGCTTTGATTGGATTATAAACATTGATGGAGGGGGGGAGCTCTTCATGAATTTTTGGCTCAATAAGATAATGGAAGGATTTAGAGCAGCATAACGGCAAGAAACAGATAACAAAAATACAGGAGATAATAAGAAAATCGCCGACAGAGGCCACATAAGACCGGCCTGTTAACGCTATGCCCAAAAAGTACCCTGCTGATGTCATGTTTACAAAAAATCCCATGAGGATATTTTTATTTGTGGTCTTATGAGAGAGGGTCGTAATGGCGTCAGTTAAAATAATAATGGTAATCGCAGTCAATCCTCCTTGAACAATATAGCAACTCATAAAGAGGATCGGATGATTGCTAAAAGCAAAAGTCAGCAGACTCAATAATGTGTTGGCGATGGTAAAGTAGAGAATTTGGGAGCGCGCAAATTTTTTAAAACAAGAGGGGAGCAACAAGCATGCAGAAGCGTAAGAAATAAGATAGAGGCCAAGAACAATGCCAATGAACGTGTCAGAATAATTTTTTTCTTTTAGTAAAATAGGAAGAGCGATATCACTAGATCCAGGAGGGATATAAGCTCCGATAGCAGCAAGAAGTAAGGCAAAAATTAAAAAGTTTTTATTAAAAGATTCTTTTTTGGTGGATGATTGCGCTAGAGTCATGGCAGTGTCAGAAGTTTTGTGTTTGAGATCGGTTTCTTGTTCTTTGGTTCAGATCTTTTAGCGGTGCGTTAGCACCGCCAATAGTTCCCCCCGAACCGCGGGGTTTGGGGGCGCGAAGCCCCCATATTTGTTCATGGTTTTGCGGCGCGTTAGCGCCGCCTTTTTCCCTCAAACCCGTAGGGTTTGAGGGGCGTGTTTTAAACTATTGTTTTTTGAATCTATTTCCAAACTGGATGGCAAATTGAAGTGCTGCTGCCGCCCAATGCATCGGAGGTTTTTTCCATTTTTTAGTAATTCTGCGTAAGGCCAAATAAATTAATTTTGTTGCAGCCTCATCATTTGGAAAGTGCCCTCTGGTCTTAAGCACCTTCCTCAATTGCATATTGAGACTTTCAATTGAATTAGTTGTATACATGATTTTTCTAATTTCTGGCGAGAAGGAAAAAAATGGTATGATTTCTTCCCAATGTTTTCTCCAACTTGCTCCTATCATTGGAAACTTTTTACCCCACTCACTTTCTTCAAACTCACTGAGTCGAGCCTCAGCAGCTTCAACCGTGGAGGATTGGTAAATTTTCTTTAGCTCTTGAGCCACTGCCTTTCGCTCTTTCCAATTGCAAAAAGCTAGGTTGTTTCTGATCAAATGAACGATGCATGTTTGTACCATTGTCTCTGGAAAGACTGTTGTAATGGCCTCGGGAAAACCGTTGAGTCCATCAACAACAGCAATAAGAATGTCTTTGATTCCACGATTGCGCAGGTCATTCATGACCTTCATCCAGAACTTTGCTCCCTCATTCTGCTCTATCCATATACCAAGCACTTCCTTGATTCCATCAGGGTTTGTTGCTAGCGCAAGATAAACGGCTTTGTTTTTTACTGTCCCTTCATCTCGGATCTTTACTCGTAAGGCATCAAAAATTACCAATGGATAGACCGGTTCCAACGGTCTGTTTTGCCATTCTTTGACATCTTCATTGACTGAATCTGTAACTGTACTAATGAAGTCTGGGCTGAGTTCTACTTTGTAATGATCTTCTAA
>VHCR01000027.1 GCA_016871655.1 Verrucomicrobiota bacterium | reverse complement strand
TCGTTAAGTAAGTCAAGCTTTCGATCACGCAATTTTCTGGCAATGGCAAAACGGCGTTAAGAAAATCTTTGAGCAACTTGGGATGTTGACCAAAGATTTTTTTAAAAACCAAATCGCTTTTAGGATCGAGATAGCGAGGCATAATGAGGGATTGATGAGATAGAAACTTTATTCTCTTTTTCGTAGGTAGTCCAATAATTTATCTGCTGTAGCTCAGCAAACTGTGTGTGAAGCTCAAAGAAAAATTTTTCTTTGTTTGAGGGGAACAATGATACTCATTTCGTTGAGAAATGCTTTGCTGATTAGATTGTAATAGGATCATTGCAAAAAAAGTTCCCTCTTTTTATCAAATCAATCACTCCAACACGCAGAAAAATCAGCCTTCTAAGCCCATTCAAAAATCAATCGACTAACAAAAAATATCATGAACTGACACCAAAATACGCAATATCAGGAACCGACCCCTTTTCACGTATTGCTCAAGCCAGAATTCAGGCAGGACTGACTCAACAGCAGCTTGCTGATAAGTTGGGCACGACTCAACGTGTCGTGACTTATTGGGAACGGGAGGCTGTTGGCCTTCGCGCTGATCAGCTTACTTTGCTTACCGAAGTGCTTGGAGTTTCTGCTGATTATTTTCTTGGAAGGAAAAATAAGGTCCGCTCTTCAGGTCCTGCTGGCAAAGCTCGCCTCATGTTTGAGCGAGTAAGCCAGCTGCCTCGTTTTCATCAGCAACGGATTCTTTCTACCGTTGAAGATATGCTCATCGCTCAGAGGGCTAAGAGTAGTGGATAAGTTTTTCTTTAGCGGCTAAAGAAAAAGTTGTTGTTAATGAGATAAACTCAATATTCCTGCAGCAGCTAAAATGCAAAAGGTCAGCGTAAGCATCCAGCAAATGACAATCCTCCAACCTAGTTTGACAAGATTGATAAATCGCTTCTTTACTTGAATCATTTGTACTGAATCTTCTGGCTTTATTAAGCGATCTGGAAAAAAAGCTCGCTCATATCCTTCAACAGGAGTACAAAAATATTTCCATTCAACATGTTCTTGACGAGCAACTTTAGAAATCGCATTAAATCTAAGCCACCAAGCAACTCCATAAAGCGGTAAAAAAAAGGTGAAAAATATAATACAAAATACAAAACCAACAAAAGGAATCATCATTATCCACTGAGCGATATGAACGAATAATGGATTCATAATTTAAAAATTCCAACTCCAGCTTTTTGTCCACGTAGCGCTAGTGTGTGCTTCTACAGGTAATACAGGAATTCCAAAGGATGGAGACCATCCAATTCCATTGAATAAACTATTCATTGGTTTACTCCCCCAATTTCCTTCATCATATCCATTAACAAAGGGTGCTGTTGTAATACTTCCTCCTCCATTTCCAGTCCAACCATTAAGTTTCTCAGGAGCATTAACATTACTTTTTGTTGTAAGTACGCCACCAGAAATTCCTATAGCAGTACTAACTCCTGTTAAAGGAGTGATAGAGATAACAGCTCCAATTCTCCTTGTTGCCGGATCCGCCCAATTACTAATCGATCCTTGTGCTGAAACGTTGAATTGCAATCCAGCAGCTGCATTGAACTGAAGGCCAACAGCTATAGTTCCAGGATCCGTCCCAATAACTGGTTGTGCTTTTGAGAGCGACTTTTCTATAAAACCTCCAAATTGCTGAATGCTGTTATCGTATTTAACATTTGCGCCGTTAGCGTAGAAAGACTTGTCATATCCCTCTGCGAATTCTTGCTTTCCTTTTTCCACACACCTTCCATCTGGGTCCAGCCCATTAACTGGATCACCATTGCAATAGTCATACAAACTTAAACTCGATGAGTGCCCAAGCGGATCAGGAGAAATGAATCTTCCACTTTGTGGATCGTAGTACCGAGCTCCCATGTAGTACAAACCGGTGTCATCGATGTAATGCCCACGCCATTGGGGTTTGAGGTCGTGGTTGACGTCGCTTCCGGGCATGGGGCCGTAGCCTCCGACAATGCCCGAGTATGGCGCAGGATTGTGATACGTTGGGGCAACGATGCCAACAGTATCTCCAAAGTAATTGTTAACGGTGTTGTAGATGAAACCTGTGTTTTCAATATAAGCAGCTTCTAATCCACCTATTCCTTGCGCCCCACCGTAACTCCCACTCCGATCCAGGCCGTAGAGGTTCCACGTATGATTCCCATTGATGCTATGTCCAAGTTCCAAAAATTCAACTTCAGGATCATAGTAATAATTGACAATGTTGCTCTGAGATTCTGTTTGAATACGCCTTCCAAGACCATCGTAGATGGTTTTCCAAATTGAATTATTTTTGTTGATTTCAACTAGTCTTCCAAAACTATCCCAAATGAAGTTCTGAGAACCTTGGTTCAATACGTTCCCGGCTTCGTCATATTGAGTGTTGATTTCTTCGATGCTTCCATCGTTTTTCAAGATGCTATTTTCTATCAATCTTTGGAAAGAATCTTGATGAATGACTTCGTTCACAGCTTGGGTTCCAATGTAGGCATCAGTTCTTGCTCCTATGCCATTGAGGTTGCTAGAACCAGTCACCAGCGGCTCTTGATCAAAGTCATAGTTGACGATTGTCGTCCCATCGTGAAGCATCTGATTGATAGAATTTTTTAAACAATATGGTTCTTTGATCAATCGATCACGTAAGTCATATCCGTAGGAGCGTGATTCCATGGTTATTCCCAGTCGGTTGTTGAGAATATTGTAGTTCTTAAGTTTATTATTATAGTTCCAATCTAGGTGTTCGCCTAAAATAATTCCTAGATCATTTTGAAGATTGAGATTAATAACGCGCCCTCGTTTATCCCTCGTAACGGTTTCGGTTGTAGTGGGCGTTGTTTTAGAAAAGAGCAGTCCTTGATTTCCATAAGTATATTTGCAGACGCCCGTAATGTTGCTCACTGAGGTCGGAAGTCCTAACGCATTGTAGCTAAATTGATATTGAGCTCCTTTTCCTTCTTTTAACTTCCAATTTAGTCCCGTACGTCTTCCTGCTTGATCCCATGTTTGTTGCCATGAGACAATTGCTTTTCCATTCAGAGAGATTGTTTCAGATATCAACTCTCTATAAGCATTATAATCTCTGGAAACAAGAGTAGATGGGCCTGTGGAGCCATCATTGTAATGTTGGTCCACCGAGGTGACTTGACCGTCCAAGTTATAGACGTAGGTTGTTGTTTGATTTTGCTCGGGGATTGAGGAACCGCTAGAAGTCCGGCTTATCGGATGCTGCCAAGCATCATATTCAATGGATGTGATAAAACCACGCGGATCGTTAATCGATTTAAGAAGACCTTGTTCGTATTGGTATTGATAGTTAAGCGTTTCTTTGTGATCAGAACCAAGGAGAGAAGATTTTATTTTTTGCCCAGCAATATTGTACTCATTTTGCTCAGTAATATTTTGAGGCATTTCACGCAATAAGAGCTCTCCTAACGGATTATAAGTGTACTTGATAACACCTCCTCCGGGCAGTGTTTCTGAGGCAAGATGATTGAGTGCATCGTAGGTATAGCTTGTGACTTTTCCTTGCTCATCACGGAAAGAAGTTTTGTTACCACAAGTATCGTAACTGTTGAGTTGACAGCTCCCATCGGCCCATTTTATGAGGATTGGATGACCAGTTGTATCATAAGAAATTGTTGTCACGATAGCATTGTTTCCAATCCCTGTCGTCGTAGTGACGTTATAATGATCGAGGCTATATTGATTGCTAATACTTTTGGCAATGCTTCCATCGGCGTTGAAAATAGTTGCTTGAATGACTCTACCAAGAGCATCTGTAAAATTATTACTCGATTCTCCAGCTTCATTTAGAGTCGTTATGCAATCGGGCCGAGGATAGGTGTAGTGAATACTTTGCTGAGTAGTCTCACCGGTTGGGCCTTGTTTGGTTTTAAGACGATTGAGTCCATCATAGGTCATCGTCCAGATATTGTTATTGCGATCTTTATCCTCTACGACATTGCCTCTCGCATCATAAGCTTGGCTTTCGGTCGCCAACACTGCTCCTTTGGCATCACAAAAAGTCCGTGTGACTCTTCGCTCAGCATCTTCATAGTTCGTTTTCCAACTACTCCCATTAGCAAGAGTCTCCTCCGTGAGGCGCCTATCAAGGTCGTAATGATAGCTCGCAGTTGTGCCATCAGCATGAGTGACACTTTTTATCTGGCCTAGCGAGGTGTAGGTGAAGGTTTCTTCTCCATTTAAAGGAGTTGTATATCTGATAATGTCTCCGCCTGGGTTATAACTAAATGCCTCCTCAGCCAATCCGTTGCCACTGCTTCGTTTTGTCATCTCACCAAGTGCATCGTAGCTCCTGCTGGTGATGTGGCCATTAGGGTCGGTAATGGAAATTAAATTTCCTTGCCCATCATAAGTGTAACTTGTTTCAGCAGCACCAGCGCTAGTCACACTACTCCCATCTGAGGCTGCTTGGGCGAGCCAAGAGAGTTGATGTATGAGATGTCCAGCGCGATCATAGTCGTTGTAAAGATAATCGACTGGATTGAAATGAGCTCCTTGCTCCCAAATGATGTCTCCATTTCCATTGTAATAACTGAAATGCCAATCGATAAGCTCATTTTTAGCATCGTAGATCTCAATGCCAGTGCCTCTTCCTAAAGCGTCATAGGAATATTTTTTAGTGCGGCCAATACTGTCGGTTTCTGAAACAATTTCTCCTCGCTGGTTGCTCCGGTAGTTTGTTGTGACTGAAGGATCTTCTGTTCCAGTTGTGATTGTTTGTGAGGCAAGAAATCCATGAGCATCATAACCGTAACTGGTAACACTTTTATCTTTAGTAATGCTAGAAACAAGTCCGTAGGCTCCTCCCACGTTGGTGTATTGAATTTCAATAGAACCGATCGTTTTTCCACCAGACGAGGTGAGAATGGAGGTTGGACTGTAAGGATGTTGGCTATCGTTGTAGAAATAAGTTGCTACTCGTCCAACAGGATCGGTAATGGAAGTAAGAAAGTTACTATTATTGTAAGAAAAAGTTGTCGTTGCCGTGTCGCTTCCACCTTTTCCAGTCAGATCTCCAGTGATGCTGCGACTTGTAAGATTGCCTGCCGTGTCGTATTGATATTCGGTTACTAAACCGCGACGATCAGTTCGTTTTTTCAAGCTTCTGGGATAGCCACCATCGCTGCACCATTCTTGTGTTATCGTAGGAGCACTGCCGTTGTCGTTTTGAGGATAAGTGATGCTCGTGGTCTGACTATTGGCATAGGTATATGTTGTTATGTTTTTATTAACGTCGGTAACTTTTGTTGTTCCAGTGAGCGTCTTGTCTGCGTTAGCGTTGTTATCATACCTAAAGGTTGCACTGAGTGTCGGCGTTGGACTTGTTCCAACGGTCGCAGCTTGAGTCAGAACGCGGCGCTGTGAGTCATAGCTATTTTTTAATATACGACCTCCTGGTGTTGTTTCCTTAACTATTAAATGCGTTGAGTAGCTTCCTTTACCAGAAGGGTTCGGCGTTTTTTCATAGTCGTACGTGATGATCGAAGCATCAGGCAAAGTCACTTTGATGAGGTCACCTTGCGCGCTATATTCGTATTTTAAAATCCTTCCATCATGAGTGAAAGCTTGAATGATATGCCCCTTGGTATCGTAGTGAAAATGAATGCTATTTCCATTACTCGAAGAAATAACTACAAGTTGTCCGTAATCAGGTGTTGTCTTGTCATTGCTAAAATTGAAAGTGTAGTTGTTGCCTTGACTATCTTTCCAACTTTGCAGATAAGGCCTAGTGCGGTTAAGCGAGTCCGAGCCGACAACAGGGAAAGAGAGCGTTTTGAATGTACGAATACTCCCATCAACTCCTGCTAATGTATAGATAATCACATCACCCTCTTTTTGTTGCGTGATGCGATTATTGAAAAGATTTTTGCTAGCTCCAGGAGAGCCATCAGCCATGTTTGTCAAATTGGGATTGTCAGCCGCATTAGGAATCCAGGTAGTTGAGCTCTCCTCTCCTTGACGCCGATACGCAATGACCGAACCATCCATCTCGGCAGCGTAGATCAACGAAGGCATGGTGTCGCTATCACTCGAAAGCATGAGATAAGGAAAATAACTGAGCTTCCATCCATAACCGAAATTATTATTCGCTTGATTTTGAGAGCTGTAGCTCCGCCTAATTTCCAGCGGCATCGGCCCATTCAATTTTAAATCAAGTGCGTTGATATAAAATTCTCCCGTTACGACACTCACAGGATCATAAACAAAATTAGAACAATAGGATCCGATACTGCTGTAAAATGAGGTGTTTCCTGTATCCCCTCGATTCGCCTGGTCTTCCAGAAGAGCCGCTGCTTCTTCTCCCGAAGAGCTAACGGGCTGAGGATTGCCCTTCTGCCCACCACCACTTACGATCTGTTGGTAGAAATTAAGATTTTCTTGCTCTTGAGGATCTAGTTGTACATTGCCACTGACAACTTGGTTGTTAGCAACATCAAAATTGTTGAATGTTCCACTATTGTCATAATAATTCACATTGCCATCATTGACGACATTGGCTGCAACGTTGTTGTAAACAGCTCCATCGTCAGTCAGATTGAGCGATCCTCCACTAACCCAAGCCGGTGGCGGATCGTTTTGAGGAATATCATAATTGACAGCTCCCCCAGATCCTCCATGGGTGAGGATCATGTTACCTGAAATGTAGGCTCCATAATTACCCATACCTAACACCATCGCTCCAACTCCAGTAAAAGGCTGACCTCTCTGTCCAACCGCAGTCACAGGCATTGGTGTAATAAATGCAGCACTAAAATCCGGATAATACTTTGAATCACCAAAAATATTTTCTACAGTCCCCCAAAAACTTGCATTCCATTGAGCGAGTGATTGATTTTTAAACTGACCATAAGCTGTGGCATTATAACCTTGAGCTCCCTCATATAAGTAATTTTCTTTAGTAAGCCTCACAATCCCACTTCCTGGATGTGAAGCCTTAGCTGTTTCTGGTGTCCATCCTTGAGCAATATCAAGCAATCTGACTGTTGAAATTGCAGCATCTTGCCCAAAAAATTCATTGATGATCTGATGTTCATTAGCTGACCCGTCACCAACTGCCAACTGCATTGCATCAAGGTAACGCAGATCAACATCCCCTGAATCAGAATGAATGCTGCACGGATTAACGAAAGCAACATCTTGAAATGACATATCAACATTGGGGTAGGCAAGTTTAAGATCTGGAACTCCAAGAGCATTTTTTATCAGCATTATTGTTCCATCGCTATTACGCACAGAACTTAATTTTGTCAAACCATGAGCAATAGTTGTGGTACAGTGCACCTTTAACAGTGGCTGTAGAAAATCACGAAACTGAGTCAGCTTATAATAATAGGATTGACCCATAATCTGGAGAAGCTGTCCTGTAGCCAGTTCTGGGTTAATGGGATCTTGAGGATGCGTTGCAACATACTGTTGGTAATTCCAATATTTTTGCGCTTCAAATTGTTGCATTTTGGAGGTTACTCGTCCGTAGTTCAAATTGAGCACAGCCATATCGCCTTTAAATAATGGACGACAATCTTCAATCGTTGTCACTTCTCCCACACCTGGGAATTGATTGGGATACGCTTTCAAATTTTGGTGTGATTCTATTGCCTGTACTTGTATGTGTCGGTAATGCAGCAATTGAAACCAAAGAACATTATCGTTATACTCATCATTAGTCGTGTATAAATCTACAGATGTTTCTTGCCGACTCCGCAGATTACCTGGATCAGGATTTTTCCCATCATTAAAGCTATAGGTTGTTGCTGTATCGCGGCTATCTGAAGAACTATCATACGCTTCTAGAGAAAGAATCATTTTGAATCCCTCGTTAGAATATTTTATCTTGTTTTCGCTAGCACGAAACGCTCCAGGGCTGGAATAGTCTCTTTCGTAGATAAACTCAAGCTGCTGCTTATGTCGAAGCAGCAAACGTCTATTGTGAAGATCAGCTAGACGTAACCATCCCGTTGAAATTGTAGGATCTCCTTCCACTGGATCACGAAGGATGCTGCTTCCAGGATGACGGGTACTTTTTCCTTCTCGATCACTAAAAACACCAATCCAAATCAAATCAAAAATATATTGGAGTGCTGAAGTTAATTCCGGTGCATTTTGATTAACGTCTAAATTCTGAGCGATATTTTTTATAGAAATAAGGGGCGTTTGCCAAGGGCGAGGAAACTCCTCCCAAGTTGCATAGTAGTGGCGATGATTAAAAATCTTCATTCCTACGTCATCAAAGCTCAATCCAGCTTCTGCCAACTTATTTTGTGCATAGATTTTAAAAAGAGTTCCAAGATTATCTTTTTTGCTAAGACTACGAAGTTCAGGATCGTTGAGCAGATAATGAGTGAGCCACTGAAGTCCATTTTGATATCCATCTGGAAAGTAATTCCAAATATCTTTTCCCTCCGTTATCGAGGTATCTTTTAACCATGGAAACAAATGAACCCATTTGCCATCGATGTAGGCTACCACCCAAGGATAGTTAACAGGAATGAGTTCTGGAATTTTATCTGCCGGTGATCCTATTGCAGTAGTGGCTCCACGAATTTGCATTTGCAATAGCTTACTCAACTGTTCATCAAACATCAGCATTTGATTGTGCTCAGGAAAAGCATAAGCAGCGGGATATCCTGCTTTGCGTAGCAAATAAATTAATAGTGCACACTGCTCAGCAGGTGATCCTTGACCTTCCAAATAAGTTCCAAGCGCATCACGACTGACACCTTGAGGATTGATGGAGGTATCATTAACGTTGCCCGTTACATTATAACCAATCGCATCAGTTAATTCGATTTCATTGAGAACATAATTGGCCAATGCCATTGGATCTTTTCCATAATCCTCAACAAGCTGATCTAATTCAGGATGACTTTTTAATTCGGGACTGTTGTCCAGTTTCTCCAGATTGTAGTGGTATAGTAATAAAAATATAAACGGGTTTGGCAATGCATCGCTCACTGGCTTGGTTTGATGAAGCAATTCATCAACGCTTTTACCTTGATAAGAGCTGGGGAGAGGGATTGTTTGAAAATGTGGCTCATTAATAAAAGTTGCACCCCAAGAAGGAGGATTTTCGAAATCAAGTGTATAACTAAGGTTGTAAGCTGGATCACTTGCTTGATTACAAGCCATAAAAAAAACGGTGCTTGCTGGTGGACGAGACTGAGTTACTCCCATAACACTGACTTTATAATAAAAACAATCATTTCCTGCTCGATGAGTTAAAATCAAAGAGTATGTTGTATCAATTCCCCAGGTTCCTAATTCTGGTAAATATTGAATCTGTGTATTAAAATCGATTGTCTTATCGCCACAAGGCTCAAAAATATGAAATTCTTTAATGAATCCTTCATTGTTAAACTTATTCCATTCATCAACATTATTGGTTGTTGGAAGAGAAATTGTTTTAGTTAAAATGGGGGCCACATTGATAGCTCCACGCAAAAAGCTTTCTTTGTCATAAACTTCTATTTTTATATCTTTATCATTGGAAAAATTTCTTGGAAAAAAATTGGCTGCCTGTCCTCCTGCATTAATTCCAAATCGATAAGACTGCCCTACAAAAAGCTTTTTTCTGCCACCTGCCTTTCCAAAGGCCACCATCGGCGGTGCATCTCCAGTGACCATTCCATGTAACATAGGCACCTCATTAACAGCAACAACATCGAATTGTTCTTTATCACCCTGTGTCTCTGTAACGCGGAGATGGTAACATGGTTCTTTGTTCGCATTGGGATCAGCTGCTGTCCTTAGGAACCATGGATACCCTTGAGGATAACGCAACGCAAAATTATTATTAGGATCGATTCCATTAGGAGAATAAAACTGCCTTGTATACGGAGAACGAAGGTCGAGAAAAACCCCTTCTTCAAAATCAAGGGCAATGATTGAAGAAAGATAGCTATAAAAAATACTACATCCTCGATCGTATCTATTTGATGGAAGAATATTGACTTCCAATGCAGTTGAAGCACTCTTTCCATCTTGATCATAAGCTACCGCTTCAAATCTATAATGTCCTTCAGGCAAAGATCCGCCTAAACACTGAGTCACATTACATTCATAAGGTGGTTGTTGAATCTGAGTCAATACCATCGTGTTATTATTAAAAATTTTTCCATTACAACAAAACACAACTCTGGTTGCCTTATCACAAGGAGTGACATGGGCAACCAATTCTATATTTGCTGGATCTCGATAGGGGCCTGAAGCCGTCAGCGAAAGTAAAAACGGTTCTTGTGGCTCGTTCGATGCTGTCTGATTTAATGGTGCTGATGTCATCATCAATGAAGAAGATTTTCCTGATGTTGCTGAGGGCATTACTCCATTCTCCATTTCTTGCAGCATCTTATTATTCCAAGATACATCCCAGTTCTCATCGCCCTTGTCATGATTGGTTGTTTTTCCCTGCTGCACCCTAAGCTCACTTGATGCTCCATCACGTGAAAAAAGAATCTGCTTTTTCTCATCACTACTTTTCCAAACACTCCCATCATCCCGTGTTGCCACAACCGTCGCGCCATCATAATTAATATTGATCACATGATCTAATAGCCCAGAAGTTGTTTGGATCTGGCTGTGAATCTGCTCGGAAGTTGCACCAATTCCCAATTCACCATGCTCATTTTTTCCCCATCCCCAAACCGTTCCATCTCTTTTTAAAACAATGGTAAAATTTTTCTCTGCAATACGATCAACAATTTCCTTTTCATTATTGAAGTCGTTGTTTGGTATAACAAGACAATTTACATTAGATTCTCCATACCCAATAAAAACCAACATTAGGTACATCATTAAGAAACTAAAAAGTTTTTTTAGCATGACTTTTTTGTAAATGGCCTGTGCGCAGAATAAATATTCAAACCAAAAAATTGTAAATTCAATTTTTAAGTATTGATGGAAAAATACTTGAAATTATACAATTATACAAATATTTAAATATTTGAAATTCTAAACATTCACAAATCTAAGTATTCAGATGATTATTACTGTTGCAAGTTTCAAAGGCGGTCAGGCAAAAACAACGACAGCTGTTCACTTGGCAGCTATTCTGCACGAACAAACCCCTACCCTACTCATCGATGGAGATCCTAATCGGAGTGCTACAAGCTGGAATCGCCGCAAAGGGTTTCCATTTAAAGTTGTTGATGAAAAACAAGGCGTTCGCCTTTCCCGTGAGTTTGAGCATATTGTTATTGATACTCAACCTAGACCGACAAAAGAAGATCTAAAGGATCTCTCGGAAACATGGAGTCAGACTTCAAACAATTCTAAAAACTTCGTACGATAATTCGAGGTCTTACGTTCTTTGACAGAAAAATGCGATTAGGAAAAAATAGGACTTTAAAAAAATGATATTGCCAGTTATATAAAGTTTATCGAGTTATGCGCATTTAACAAAAACTCCAAAAACTTCTTATAAATGGATCCAAGAAATAACCCTTATGCTCCAGGAGCGGGAACTCCCCCTCCTGAGCTTGCTGGACGTGATGTTCTCATAGAACGCGTTTCAATAGCATTAGATCGGATTAAAAATGGACGTTCAGCAAGAAGTTTCATTCTATATGGATTAAGAGGGGTTGGAAAAACAGTATTGTTGAGAAAGGTTCGTTTGGATGCTGAATCAAAAGGATTGTTAAGTGTGGTTATT
>VHCR01000026.1 GCA_016871655.1 Verrucomicrobiota bacterium | reverse complement strand
GGCTTGCGAAACCCTGATGGATACAGCGTCAGGCTCGGATTGCTCCTCGGGCGGTATGGAGCATACAGCCGTCGTCGCAACCCATCGCCTTCCTTGTCTGCATAAGGATTCGCGGCGCCTCACGACGAATCAGTATGAAATTTGCGGGCTAAAGAAAGCGACTACAGAATGCAAGAAAGCATGGTGATATTTGCTTTTTCGTTTTGTTTATAAATCTAAAACAAACTCTGCAATATGTTGACTAGCGGCTGGCTGAGCCAACTTGCTCAAATGCCCTTTCCAACGGTGCCACATCGCGGCATCGTGTGCAAAAATTTCTCTGACAGAGGCCGCCAGATTTACAGGGTAATGGACCGCCAAGCGGCCAATATCAAGGCGCTCGATGAGTTCGATGTTTCCCTCTTCTTGCCCGGGAACCACGTGACTGATTAAAACGGGGCATTGAGCGGCCATGGCTTCATGAACGATGGCTCCTCCTGCCTTTCCAATGTAAAGATGATGCGACGTTAATAACTCCGGCATCTGATCGGTCCATCCTAATAGTTTGATTTTTTCCCCATTAATGAGAGGAGATTTTTCTAAAGCAGCATGTAGTATTTCCAATCGACCTGTCACGACCGTCACTTCAACGTTGGGCATTTGACGTAATTCTTGAAGGAGTTCCAATGTGTAATCAAGTTTTGACGATGGAAGATACAAAATTTTCCATGGTGGGGCCGCTGGCCGCGGCTGCATTGCTAATGTTGCCAGGCGTGGAGCTACCGGAAACCCCAAGATTTTTATTTTTTCAGGCGTGATATGATCGTGTTTTACGATTGCCGCAGTCTCTTCATCGGTAACAATAAAAAAATCATTAGCCGGGCAACGATACCATGAGGTATTGACAACCGTAGAATCCGTAATGACAGTTACGACGGGAACGCGACATGCAGGATGACAATCTTGTCGCAGTTCATGAACTAAAAAAGGGTAGAAAGGATAGGTCGAAATCAAAACGTCTGGTTCAAATTCTCCAACAAGCTTGCCGAGGGTTCGTTTGAGATGACGCGCCATGAACATAGTCTTCTCGATGCTGCCGGGGCGATTGATAAAATTGAAAAAGAGTTCCCAAAAAAAAGGAAGCTTGTTAATGACGAAAACATAACCCTTTTGTAGGATCTTGTTGGCTCTTGGGTGGGTCACGGTATAAATATCAACAACCTTGGCCATGACATCACGGCGTTCTTGCAAGGCTTCGCAAATATTACGTGCCGCTGTGTTATGTCCCTCTCCAAATCCTGCGGTGAGAATGAGAATTTTTTTCATAGAGAATAAATGGGTGATGCTAACTCCAAATAGTTATGAGGTCGTGTGTAGAAAAGCTGTGTCATGGACAAATGATACGTCGCAAAGAGTGCTTCTTGATAGCAGAGATAGTAAAACCATTTTCTAAGAAGTAACGGATCGTGTCCTTGCTGCTGCAAGGAGGGGATGGCTTTTTCTAATTTTTCGTGCCAAATGCGATAGGTCAGGGCAGCAGAGGCAGTTCTATCTTCTGCTCCTAAAAGGTGCAAGTTGGTAGTGGCATCGATGGCTTCTGTGATGCGACGCAACGATAGAACTTGTGAACCAGGTAAAATATGTTGCTGAATAAAATTCACACTGTCTCGGCATAACGGATATTCGTTATCGTTATAAAGAGATGCTTGGATCACCATTAATCCACGCGGGGCTAACAATTCTTCAATTGTTGAAAAGAAAGTTTCCACATACCGATCTCCGACATGCTGCAGCATTTCAATCACAGCAATTTTATCGAACCGTCCATTCAAATCACGGTAGTCACAAAAATTGACTTCCACTAAATCAGCAACTCCAGCCTGCTCGACACGCAAGCCGGTTTCTCGGAATTGCTCCTCAGAAATTGTCACGGCTTGAACACGGCACTGGTACTTTTTAGCAGCATAGATTGCAAATTCTCCCCAACCACACCCTAAGTCTAAAAGATAATCATGCGATTTCAATCGTAGTTTTTGACAAAGGTCTTCCCATTTGGCCTCCTGTGCGGCTTCTAGCTTTTGTTCGGGAGACGTGAAATAAGCCGTCGAATGAGCCATTGAGGGGCCTAACCAAGCCTGAAAAAATGGAGAACCGAACTGATACAGATCGTGCAACTGTTCGCGGTTTTTCTTTTTGTTGTTCACTCGGGAATGATATTTCCATTCAGTGAAGCACTTAAAAAAATCAATCTTTCGGCTTTGATGCTTTTGTGTTGCGACGGTAGAAAAAACTTCTCGATTAAGAAAGCACCATGCTAGAGCATGAGTGAGATCATCGGTTTCCCATTCTTGATCAAGATAAGATTCTGCAAAACCGAGAGCCCCATAAAAAACGCAGCGGCGATAAAAATTTTCATTCTTAATCGTAATCTTTGCTTCTAATTCCTTGCCTAAGCCGCCAAAGAGGCGCGAAGCACCTCCTGGCATCATTATTTTCAACTTGCCATATTTTCCTCTGCTGAAAGCATCGAGAACAAGCTGACGATAAAATTTCGAGAGAAAATCTGCAAACATGGTTTTTTGCTGCTTCGCAGCAAGATGAAGTTAAAAGTTGAAGTTGAAGTTAGCACTCACGACTTCAACTTTCCACTAATAACTTTCACTGCTATTGCGAAGCAATAGCCCGGATGGGGAGAGATTCGAACTCTCGGTACCGATGAAGGTACACACGCTTTCCAAGCGTGCGCAATCGACCACTCTGCCACCCATCCTGAATAGCCTATAGACTGTAAGCTATAGGCTGTAGGTTGCAAGCAGTGAAATCTAAAAAAAATCGTAATAGATTTCAATCTTTCATTAAAAATTAAAAATTTTTCTTTTACTGCTTTTACTTCAGATTTACATTCCTATAGCTTAGAGCCTACAGTTTATAGCCTAATTCATGAATTCCACAACACTGATCAACGTCCAAATTAATGGGACATGGAAACAATTTCCTAAAGGAACGCGTTTGATTGAAGCGTGTATGCAAAGCGGCGAGCACATTCCGCATTATTGCTATCATCCGAAGTTGAGTGTGCCTGGCAATTGTCGGATGTGTTTGGTGGAAACAGGTTCTCCTAAAATGACTCCTGATCGCAAGCCTGAGCTCGGTCCCGATGGGCATCCGATCATTGCTTGGAGCCCTCGTCCAGCCATTTCCTGTGCTCTTGAAGTTTCCGAAGGAATGGCTGTCCGTACCAACTCTCCACTTGTTGAAGAGTGTCGCAAAGGCGTTATGGAATTTTTGCTCATCAACCACCCGCTTGATTGTCCGATTTGTGACAAAGCAGGAGAATGTCGATTGCAAGAATTTTCTGTAGAGTATGGACACGGTGGCTCTCGCTTTGAGGAAGAAAAAGTCAAAAAGCCGAAGCATGTTGATATCGGCAAAAATATTGTTCTTGATGATGAGCGCTGCATTCTTTGTTCTCGCTGCATTCGTTTTATGCAGGAGGTTGCACATGAAGATGTCCTTGGTTTTGTGAATCGCGGTGGCCACTCGACCTTGACCGTCCATCCAGGAAAGCGCCTCGACAACAATTACTCGCTCAACACCGTTGACATTTGCCCGGTTGGTGCGCTCACCTCGAAAGATTTTCGTTTTAAGATGCGTGTTTGGTTTTTGAAAGAAACTAAAACAATCGATGTCAGCTGCGGCACTGGATCCAATATTCTTATCGGTAGCCGCGAAAATAAAATTCATCGCATCACGCCGCGCCAAAATGAAGAGGTCAATTCTTATTGGATGCCTGACTCTCATCGTCTCAATTACAAATACATCGAGCGTGAAGATCGACTAGCCCAACCTCATTGGAAAAAACAAAATCATATTAGCCCTGCTACCTGGCATGAGTCATTGGAAGAGGCTGCGGCTAATCTTCGTGAGGCGATGCCAGGATCGATTGCCTTGATTGCTTCCGGTCGCATGACGAACGAAGAGCTTTTCTTAACGCGTCGCCTCTTGAAAGCGCTTTCGATTGAGCTTTTCGATATTCGTCCTCGCCCTCAACAGGGTGATGGATTCTTGGTTTCCAACGATGGTAATCCGAACACGCGTGGCGCTCAGCTCTTGGGGGTCACAAGCGCAGAACCAGGATCACGACTTGCAGCGATTGAAGCGGGGATCGCTTCCGGAAAAATTACATCGTTGATTTGTCTTCATGAAAATGCCGTAGCTTGTGGTATCTCAGATGCTTTATTGGCTTCGTTACAAAACTTAATCGTTCTCGATATTCTTCCGAATGCAACCACGCAACTCGCTACGGTTCTGTTTCCAGGTTCTGCTGCAGCGGAGAAGCGAGGATCGATGATCAACGTCAAGGGGCGCTTGCAGCGCCTTCACCAAGCCTTGCAACCGCCAGGCTCTGCGCGCGATGATTGGGAAATTTTAAGTGAGCTCTTGCGCCTCACAACTGGAAGTCCAGGCCCAGCAATGATCGAAGGGCTCTTTAGCGAAATGGCTGCAGAAGTTCCCGCGTTATCAGGAATGAGCCTTGGAAAAATTGGAGACCTGGGAGTATCCGTTCTGCTGAACGGATAATGTAAGTTAAAAGTTGAAGTTGAAGTAAAAAGTTTTTTTATTCGCGAAGCGCACAAAACTTCAACGTCAATTTAATACACTATAACTCAACACTCGCGCTGGTGGAAGGTTGCGGAGGACGATGCAATGATTTTCTTCTTCTTGAAAATGGAGAGAGGCTCTTTTTTTGAAATGTCGTGCGCGCGGGCTGATGCTCGAACAGAGATAAGTGAACGTGCGAAAAAGTCCATCCGGACGCAGCGCTTCTTGTGTTGCGGTTAAGATTCGTTCTTGCAAAGAAGCTGGCATGTTGGCAAAGGGGAGGCCTGAAATGATGAGGCGAGCTGGACCAAGGCCATACTCTTTTAAAAGTTTTTCTACCTCTTCTGCGGAACCATGATGAAAAAGCATTTCAGGAAACCGACGATGGAGTGCTTTGCACAAATGAAGATCATATTCGATGCCAAGATAGTGAATGCCTTGGGGCAAATGTTGGCGCAGCAGATGAGTGAAAGGGCCTGTACCTGGCCCATATTCAATAACAACATCGCCTGGTTTAAAATCGATATCTTTGATCATCGCTTTAGCAAGATACTGAGAGCTTGGACAGATCGAACCGACAGCATGAGGCTTCATGAGAAAGCGACTTAAAAAATGAAGTTTCGCTCGAAGAGAGTGATGGGAATGGTGTTTTGACATGAGAATGTCAAAACAGGTTACAGGTTACAGGTTGCAGGTTACAGGAAAAATTCTTTCTCGCGACAGCAATAAAAA
This sequence comes from Verrucomicrobiota bacterium, assembly GCA_016871655.1. Lineage (GTDB taxonomy): Bacteria > Verrucomicrobiota > Verrucomicrobiia > Chthoniobacterales > UBA6821 > CAIWMF01. The sequence continues at coordinate 6,399 of VHCR01000026.1, read as the reverse complement.
AATATCATTACTGTTCAAAACGATTTCTCAACTTGAAGTAATTTTAACCTGTAACCTGCAACCTGTAACCTGTAACCTTAGCCTGTCCAAAAATTCATTTTTGGCAGGCTTTCTTATGCTTCCTCAACTTTTTTGGTTTTCACATCAGCGTTCAATAAAAATAGATCAAAAAAAGATCGAGGCGCTCGTCCAACCAGCACTGACGCTTTGTTTGACAAAAAAACGTTATCAAACGAGCTCGTTGCCAACCATGGTTGAAATTTCATTTTTAAATGATCGTGTCATTTCTAAAGTGCACGCTGATTTTTGCAATGATGCTTCTCCGACTGATGTCATCACCTTTAGGCACAGTGAGGAGTTGGGAGAAATTCTTCTTGGGATTCCCACGATAGCGCGGCACGCCAAAAAATTTGAGCACCCTCTAAACCATGAAATAGCGCTTTGTGTTATTCACGGTTTGCTTCATTTGCTCGACTATGATGATATTGAGGAACAAGAGCGTCTGCTCATGCATCGAGAGCAGGATTTATTACTTCAACATGCCATAAAACATGCCTGATATTTTTTCTGCAACCAAACTTTTAGAAAAACCGGCAGTGAATGAAGAGAGGCTCTTGGCCTCGTCTTGGCAAGTGATCGTACACAATGACCCTGTTAATTTAATGAGTTATGTGACGATGGTATTTCAAAAAGTTTTTGGATTTAAAAAAGCGATCGCAGAAAAACATATGATGGAAGTTCATACACAAGGGCGATCCATCGTTTGGGTTGGATTGCGCGAGGAAGCCGAATTTTATGTGGAGCAGCTGCATGGTTTTTTGATCCTAGCAACGTTGGAGCAAGTATGAGATTCCATCAGCACGAGAATAGAGACCTAGAAGTTTCCGAGATGGATCCTCTCTTAGTTTTTTTAATGGTGGAGGGGATACGACAAGAGGAAGGAGAATGGAATTGCGTTGCCGAATCTTTTTTAGCAACGCCTCTCGCTGCCGATCCTCTTTTTTCTCAAGATTGGAAAGAGTATGTTCAGCCTGGATTGTTAACGCTGTTGCAATCGTGTCACGCTCATGTCTTGATCGATTTAGAAAACATGAAGCGGGAGCAGCTCAAAAATCCCGATAAGAGTTCCGCCAAACTTCTCATTCCTGCGGCTCATCGTGAGGCATGGTTAAGAATTCTCAATGTTGCTCGGCTCTCATTCGCAGCACGCCATCGATTGACGGAAGAAGAAATTAGCGGGACTCAGGCTCCTGATCTCAACGCTGAACGTGGAAGAGTTCTCTTGCAACTGCAATTGTTTTCGTTGTTGCAGCAAGTGTTAGTGGAGATGGAAGTTGAGAGGCTATAGGCTGTAGGCTATAGGCTGTAGGCCGATGCAAGACCTACGGCAAATTAAATTATAACACATCAATTCCATTAGGATATTTATGTAACTTGCTTGCTCTCGCGAGATTCATTCTTGCTCGACTATTCATAGCATCTGATTTCCTGTAACCTGAAGCTCGATGTTGGCTTGTCTTAACCTACAGTCTACAGCCTATAGCCTACAGCCTGTTTACTAGTCCCCAAATAAAATGCCGAGGGCCCTCGCCGTCTCCACCATTTGTCCATCAGGTGAAACTTTTTTTAGATGATGAACAGCTTGCGCAATTGGTACGTCCTGGACGTCATAGTTTTGATAACTCACCATCATTCCGAATTTTTTTTGAGCAATCAATTGAACCGCTTTAACACCAAAACGCATTCCCAAAATGCGATCGAGATTTGTAGGATCGCCTCCGCGTTGCAAATGACCTAAGACGCAAGTCCGAGTTTCTTTTCCGGTGTGTTTTTCAATTTCCTGACAAAGCATTTCGCCAACACCACCGAGGCGCCATTCTCCTTGAGGATTGACATGATGCCACTGATGTCCATTAGCTGTTTTGGCTCCTTCTGCGACAACGATCATGGTGCTTTTATAACCTGCTTGATCGCGTTGACGAATTGTTGCGATGATTTTTTCTAAATTAAAAGGAATTTCAGGAATGAGAACAATGTTAGCGCCGCCTGCCAAACCGCTCCAGAGCGCAATCCAGCCGGCATGACGCCCCATGACTTGAAGAATCATAACGCGTTTGTGGCTCGCTGCTGTCGTGTGAAGGCGATCAAGTGCATCAGTGGCGCATGTGACAGCGGAATCAAATCCGAATGTCATTGCCGTTGCCTCGAGATCGTTATCAATGGTTTTGGGGACGCCAATGACGGGGAGTCCAGCTTGGTAAAGCTGTAAAGCTGTATTCATCGAGCCATCTCCCCCAATAACAACGACGGCGTACAAGTCAAGTTTTCGGCATGTTTCCAGAGCTTGTTCAATAATCGTGGGAGGGATTTTTTTCTTTTTTCCCGCGTCCACTTTAGCTGTGAAGTGACCACGATTAGTGGTTCCCAAAATCGTACCCCCTACTTGCATGATACCGGACGTATTAGCTTCGGTTAAAGTACAGCAATCTCCAGGTGGGAGCATTCCTTCAAACCCATCTCGAAAGCCAATGACTTCCCAATCAAGTTCTGTCGCAGCACAAACAATAGCTCGCAAAACGGCATTGAGGCCCGGACAATCTCCGCCACTAGTGAGGACACCGATTTTCTTTTTGTTCATATAAAAGTTCAGGAGTTTAATCGAAAAACATAACTACCAATATAGCCTAAGTAGGAACAAATTCACCACAAAGATCACAAAGCGGCTAAAGACGCACACAAAGAACACAAAATAAAATTTTTCATAAAAAATTTTAAAGTAAAAAATTGCAACAACACTTTGTTTTAAATCCTTAGAATTGCAACTCGCTCGCTCCCGCGAGGCTCGCCCCCGCGAGGCTCGCCCCTGCGGGGCTGCCTTCGGCAGTCGATCCAGCGGCTGCCACGCCGCATGTATGTTCTATAGAAAAATTCTTTTTGTGTTCTCTGCGTTGCTGCTGAAAGCGGCATTTATGCTCTTTGTGGTAAATTTTTTTTTAAAGTGGGGTAGCTGCTGGAAATTACAAAAATCTACTCGAACGCGTCGGACGTCCACGACCAGCCCAGGCAGAATAAAGCTCCCAACCTTGTTGATCCAATTTCAGTCCTTCGTCGGCACGGTTACTAGCTCCAAGAAGAACAACAATAATGCGGCGTGGTGTTGTGTAGACAGTGTTCCCTTCTTTTCTCACTTCGGGATCACGAGCGCTGGTGAGGACAATCGATTCTCCTACAGAGGCTAGGCGCGCTGTCTTAACACCATCAATCCCATTAACACCCAATAAATTGTTGGTGTTGTTAATTGTTGCTCCTAGCATTTTATTGCCACGTTGGATATGAATCTCACGTGATTTTTGAGCAACATAAAAAGCAAGACCAGGCTTTGAATAGCCATAGCGTGTGAGGCGAGCAAGGTCAGCAGCAGTGGAGTAAGGTTGCAATCCCCCACCGGTTGGCGGAAGCCCATCAGAATTGAGGAAAAGCGTATTTTTCATTCCTAATTCACGAGCCAACGCATTCATGTTGGCCACAAAATTACTGACGCCATCGAGGTTTTGAGGATTCGGTAGTTTTAATCCTACATAATTAGCAATTGTTAAAGAAGCTTCGCTATCGGAAGGAAGGAGTGTCAAATAGAGCAGATCACGAAGGGTGATTCGATCGCCAGCTTGGAGGCCTAAAGGGTTTCCTTCGCCTTGTGGAGCGGTTGGGGCAGGGACCTCGGCTACAGTATCCAAACTATTACCATTCAGTTTAGCCCAATCCAGCAGCGTGATGGCCACGGCGATTTTAGAAAGACTGCCAACAGGAAATTTGTCGTTGGCTCCTTGTTCGCGCAAAATACATCCCGTTTCATTATCGATGATAATAAAGTGAGAGGCTGTTACTTTAGAGAGGCTAAACAGAAATAAGAAAATAAAAACAGCTAGCCTGCAAATTTCATACTGATTCGTCGCGAGGCGCCGCGAATCCTGATGCAGACAAGGAAGGCGATGGGTTGCGACGACGGCTGTATGCTCCATACCGCCCGAGGAGCAATCCGAGCCTGACTCTGTATCCATCAGGGTTTCGCAAGCCGTAGCAGAATCAGTATGAAATTTGCGGGCTAGAGCGCGATAGGAAGTTTTCATGAGAAAAATTCTAAATAAAATCAAGAGTGGGTCGATCATTTATTTTTTCTGCAGTCTCAAAAAACCAGAAAAAGCCTCCTCGACAGAAATGTCTTTTACTTCACAGGAAGGGGCTCGCAGAGCGATGTGAGGAGTTTTCCAAGGATGCCATGATTCAATACTTCCCATTCCAAAAAAAGAGAGAATCGGTTTTTGAAGAGCTGCCGCTACATGCATGGCTCCTCCGTCACTACAAATTAGGTCATCGATGAGAGAGGTGGTAGCAATGAGTTTTGAAATCGTGGTTGTAGGAGCTCCAAAAATAGAAAGGCCTGACAGCATACGAAGGAGGCGTTCAGCCTTTTCGTCATCACCTGGATGTGTTGGATTATTTTGAAGTCCTGGAGACCAGAGCAAAATAAATTGAACTCGATCAGCAGCAGCTATTTTTTTGAGCAGAGTAAAAAAATGATTTTCTGGCCATCTGTTTACTGAATGGCGTGCGCTAATATGAACACCAATTGTTTTCTGATTTGGATCCCACCCTCTTGCTATCAGGCGCTGACGTTCTTGCTCAACAAGTTTTTTGTCAGGAAAAAGATAAGTAGGACCTAGGGATTTTTCGAGAGAGATTCCGAGAAGAGTGCCTAACCGCGAGAGTTTAGAAACTTCGTGCTCCTCAACAGGACCTGATCCTTCTCGTGGAATGGTGATATCAGGCTGGTTTGAATTTGGGAGATGCTTTTCTTTAAAACCAATCGTTACTTTTCCATCAAGCTTTCGCGCATAACGCCATCCGCCATTAGCAAGAATGATGTAATCAAAATTCTGTTTTCGAAGAAATCGCTTTAATTGCCAGCGTTTCCAGATGACGGAGATAGGATGATAGCCATGATTATCATGACGACGTTTCAGAAAAACAAATGTCTCATCGATGTCTTGATTGCCTTGGAGGACTTCGACATTGTAACTGCTCACAAGAATAGAAATCGAGGCATTCGGAAAATGTTCTCGCAACGCACGCAGGAGTGGCGTTGTGCAGATCAGATCGCCGATGTTATCGCGGCGAATCACGAGAATGTTTTTTGGTTTTTCCATAGTTGTTTTTACGTACCTCGTTTATTTCCATAAAGCTCAATTTGCAATCGAGGGGCAAATCGAAACCCTCGTTCGCGGCAAATTTTTTCAACAATCAGAGCACGCGTCCGCAAGGCTACAACATCAGTTCCCTCTGGCATGAATAAGATGCGATCGCATGGAATGGCGGGAAGTTTTTTGAGAAGGGCTTCAATTTCCGGAAGATCATCCTCTGAAGCAACAACAAATTTGAGTTGGACGTTGTAATTTTGAATCCAAGAGCGAAACACTTCTGGCTGATAGCGGGTTGTTTCATGTTTTTCTTTCCATGGTCCAGCGACAGAAAAGTCAGGTGTAGAATTTTTTAATTTGGGGCTGAGGGAAGCGAGGTCACACTCGATGCCGCTTGGCAGAACCGTTCCAGCAGTTTCAATCGTAATGTGGTAGCCTTCGTTTCGCAAGCAAGCAGCTAATGCAGGGAGTTGAGGCGCGATCATCGGCTCACCACCAGTCAGTACGACGTGACGTGAAGGAAACGATTTTATTTTTTCCATGATTTCATCAATGCTGAGGTTTATTCCCTCTGGCTTCCACGAAGCATAAGGAGTATCACACCAGCGACAACGAAGATTGCATCCAGAAGTGCGAATAAAGATCGAAGGAACACCGATCATCAAACCTTCGCCTTGGAGAGAGTGGAAAATTTCAGAAACAAACATCAGAAGAAATTTACAGGGATGGAAGCGATGAAAGGGATAAAGGCAAAAAGATTAACCGTGAAATTCGCTAAAAAGCGCTAAAATAAAAACTTGTTTCCGCGAAGGCAGGAACAGAGTCTGCTCTCATTTTATTTTCGTGTTAGTTCGCGTATTCCGTGGTTTGTTTTTTAAATTAATTTTTTCCCATCCCTTTCATCCCTGTAAATTTTTTCATATTCTGTTGGATCCGCGATGCCCGCAAGCTCAAAAGCCTCTTTCCGCTCAACGCACGTACCGCAAAGACCGCAGTGTAGCTCTCCTCCTTTATAGCACGACCACGTTTTGGAGTAATCAACTCCAAGTTCCATGCCTCGTCGCACGATCTCTCCTTTGTTCATGGCGACAAAAGGCCGGAGAATTTCAACTCGTGTGTCGGTTCCTTCACGCAAGGCATCGTTCATGGAGTTTAAAAACTCTTCGCGGCAATCAACGTAGATAAAATGATCTCCCGTATGAGC
>VHCR01000025.1 GCA_016871655.1 Verrucomicrobiota bacterium | reverse complement strand
CAGTGTTGTCGCCAGCAGAGGAGTTAGTCGTGGCTGTTACTCCAAGCGTTCTGGCTGATAAAGGAGAAACAAATTTGCTGCAAAAAAGAGTAAAGCCTCCTTTGGCTAAACAAATGAGTTCAAGAAGCGATTATGGTGAGCTCGAAAACGATTCTAAAGAGTTTGAAAATGCAGCTCTATTTAATCATGGCGGGCTTGGGCTTGTTGTTGCAGTTGAAGAAAATCAGGGTGGCAATGTTTTGTCAGCTGAATCTGCTATCCCAACTTTAAATAGAAGCCTTAGCAGGCAATGCGTTCTGACTCCTGTTGAATTAAGCAATGAGAGAGTATTAAACGATACTCATCTTCCACCACCTCCTTCATTTGGAAGATACACAATCCGGACGCTCCAAAGAAATATTTCCAAGATCGTTGGAGAAGAGCATGAGCCTGGAGGTGATGAAGCTGCAATAACTCCTGATATTATTCCAGGAAATTTAAAAAAAGCAGATAGTGCCGTTAGTGATACTGATTATGGAGACATCGTTGATGAAGAAAGTGGTGAACATCAAGATGTAATTCTGGAAGTGCCTTCTTCATCAGCTGCTGATGAAAGATCGCACAGTCTGCGTTTTAGCTTTAAACAAGATCAACGCCAACCATCTCAACGCAACTTGGCTCAGCAATCAAGTAGTAAGATCCTTGCTCAAGCAGCCAGTGATCTTGTTGCTAGTGAGGAAGCTAAAATTGGTGAAAATGATTTTTCTGAACCTTCAGCATCTGCTGCTCTTGAGGGAACAATGAAAGAGTTGCCATTGGTAAAACCAGCGATACTAGCCCCACCCGCCGAACTCTACAGGCAGCTCTCTCAAAAAGAACAGAGTGAGCTGGATAATGGAAAAATGATTGCCGTTGAAACAAAAGGTGAGTCGTACAAATCTTATGGAATAACATACTACAAGCCTTCCACTTTTACTGCTTATTATCTTTTAGATGCTGATGAGAGAAGCGTTGCTGATCTTTATTGGGATCCTTCGGAAGCAACGGCGATTTTTCCCAACTGTGTTCACGTGAGTAGGATGAAGAATACCTCTGCGAGTGCTTTTGTGAATTATACTTTTCAAGTAGAAGCAAATGTTCCATTTATTGGAAGGCAGGTATTTCAAGAAACTGTTTCGATGAAGAATGACCGATTTGTCGTTGAAGGTCAGGAAGAAAAAATTTCTTTTGAAAACACAAATGAGGGTACCTATCTGAAAACATTTAAGGGATCTTTTAGCATTGTGCCACACCAAGATAAATTACTTGCTGCATACGAAGTCACAACGGAATTTAAAGGGGTGGCAGGACAATTAATAACAAATGATGCCATTAGAAATATTGTCTACACAGTTTTGTTAAATCTTATTAACAGAGCACGAGTTTCAAAATAGCCAGCGATATTGCGGTTCAGAAAATGAGAAAATTTTTGCTGATTTTATTGGGCGCATTTATTTTTTTTGGAGCAACAAGCATATTGCTTGCATTTCCTTTGACGGAAGATCCGTTTGGGGAGACAGCGAACGATAATGCGTTACAACGTGAAGCTCTTAGAAGTAGAACTGTTGATATGGAGAGACCTTCAACAGCCAGTCGTAGCGCTAGTTTTGCTGCGATTCCAGAAACATCAGGGCAAGCATCAGACTTTAGAGATGTTGAGAGCGATGACGAATTGGGTCAGGGAGCAACGAGTGCTCATGCAGAGGAGGGTGCTTGGAGTGGACATAGCATCACAGCTGTAGCACCTAATATCGAGAACCTCTCTCAGGTTGTGGGAGTGCATCCAGGGCTTGTTAGAAACTGGGTTGTAGCGGGATTAAGAAATGAGACAGGCGCTCAAGAGCAGATTTTTCGTCAGATGGTTCAGATTATTGAAACAAGAAGAGGAAATTCCATGAATCTGGAACATCTCTCAGATCTCAGAAGTGAGCTTGCTAACAGAGCTCTAGAGGCCCAAGGAAGGCCGGTTCTGCCTGATGATGAAGACGGCCCTGCACTCAAGGAAGGAGAATTAGAAGAAGATGATGTTTGGAGATAGTGGATCCAGAAAGAGATCAAGGCTCACAAACTCCGGAAACAAACACCAGACCTAAAATGACGATGGAAGAGATGGAGGCTGAACGTCAGCAAAGAGGCAAAGCCATGGTGGCCAGACTCCAGCAAATGGGCAAAGGAGGTCTGGTTCCTGATTTTTTAATAGCTAGTGCAAAAAAAGAAAAAGCAGAGTGTCAGGAAAAATACGATAGTGCTCTTAATGAATTAACTCTTCTCAGTCCTGAAGTGGCTCAGGCATTGGAAGCAGAAGAGCTTCCTCGGACCGAGCATAAACTTGAAATGTTTCTGAAAAAATATGATGTGCAGATAAGGAAGGTTGCAGAAAATAACATTAAAAGTGCCATAACGAGAGCTTATGGATATAAGGCTGCTTTATACGTTCTGAATATTGCCAACGAGTATAGGAATAAATTTCTTAATGCTTTTGAAACGACAGAGAATCTTCGAAAATACCAGGTTCATCTTCAAAATATTAAAAAGGTAAATCAGATTATTTGGGAACTCAAACGCAGAAAAAAACAGATTTTACAGCAAACTGAAGAAACTATTAATCGCGGAGCTCAGTGGAAGAAAGAGGAGCATCTCTTAATTTTTGAACATCTTTTCATTGCTAACGCCATTAGCAATGGAGACGATTATAGTAAGTCTTCTTATGTTCTTCGTGAACAAATGAATAACTTGTTGAGTCGGCGTTCTGAAGAAACAGTTGAATTCAGTTCATACTCTAATCCATATCCGTTTTGGCATCTTCCTGATGGAAGCGTTATATCCGCTCCATGGGCTTATGAAGGAAGAGTACGTAGAGAAAAAAGCAGGTATAGCAAACTTAAATGCAAAGAATTTAGCGATGCAGTTGATCATGCTAAAAGTGCTGAGAATACGACTGACCCAGTTGCAAAAAGGTATTATGAGAAAGCACGCGATGCGAGCCTGGCTGCAGCAGCGGCATATGGTACCTGTAATGAAAGTGAGGCAGAAAAATTAGCAAGGGAAAGTTCCGATTTTGCTCAGTTTGCTGGTGTTCAAGAGTCAGTAGAGGCGACTGCTGATCTCAATCAAAAAGAATATTGTGATCGCGCAATTGAATATGAATTAAAAGCAGCATCGCTTGCTGTTGGTGATCTTAAGATAGGTATATTTTCCCAAGTAGCTAGCTGTTATAGAGCAGCAGCTTACTTGCAAGGAGTAAATCCAGATGCGGTTCAAAAAGAACTCAGAAAAGCTACATTATTATTAAAGTCCATTGATCCTCATCGGAGTTGGTCTGACTATTTCGATGTGATCATCAACGATAAAGATCGTTTGAAGTAGTGGGGCTCCTCACACGAGTGAAGAGGCACGAGTGAAGAGGCTTCATTTCCCGCTTTCCTCATCAGCTCTTCTTCTTTTATCATGAGAGATCCTTTTCATGAAAACGCAAGACCAGCAAGATCACTCGCTCTTCCTCAATCGTGGATTGAGCTGGCTGGAATTTAACCAGCGCGTGCTCGATCAGGCTTTTGATCACGAGAATCCGTTGCTCGAGCGGTTGAAATTTCTTGCTATCGTCAGTTCCAATTTGGATGAATTTTTTGAAGTCCACATGGCGGCGTTGCGCCAGCAGTATCAAAGTCATCAGATGACTATAGGGCCTGATGGAATGGCTCCTAAAGACGAATTGGTCGCCCTTGCTGCAAGAATTCATCGACAAGTCGAAGATCAATATCGTTGCTGGAGTCAAGAGGTGTTGCCTGCGCTCGAAGCTGAAAAAATTTCATTTCATCGTTACTATGAACTTCCAGAGGAAGAGAAAAAATATTTTTCCAATTATTTTCGAGAATTTATTTTTCCAATGCTGACGCCGCTTGCGATCGATCCTTCGCATCCTTTTCCTCAGCTACCAAATTTAAGTTCCAATCTCATTGTCTCGTTGGAAGGCGAAGGAATGCACAGTGACCTAGCGATCGTTCCCATTCCAACAGCGCTCCCATTGGTTCTTCCATTTTCTTGCAGTGACCATCAAGGAAAATATCAATTTGTTTTTTTAGAAAGCATCATCAGAGAACACTTGAGTGATCTTTTTTGTGGAATGACCATCAAAGGGTCTCATCTTTTTCGCCTGACCCGCAACAGCAATCTGACCATCGATGAAGAGGAATCTGATAATCTCTTGCACGCGATTGAGGAAGAGTTGAGACATGTCTCTCACAGCGCTCCTATTCGCCTGGAGATCGAGGCAGCGTCTCCTGAATTCATTGTAAAAAGATTGCTCCCTCTTTTTCATCTCCATGAAAGTGATTGTTATTTTTTCAAAGAGGTTATCAACTTAAAACAGTTTTTGCCTTTGGCTTTTGATTTGGATCGCCCTGATTTGCGCGAGGAACGTTTTAGCCCAACGAATGTGATTTCGCTCAGCGAGGAAGCTGATATTTTCTGGCATCTGCGCAAGCGTGATATTTTGTTGCACCATCCTTACGATAGTTTTCAGACAGTGGCTGATTTTTTAGGACATGCAGCGGAGGATCCTCAAACCATTTCAATCAAGCAGACTCTTTATCGTACGAGCACTGATTCGCCGTTGGTTTCATCGCTCATTACAGCGGCTCGTAATGGAAAGCAAGTGACGGTGGTCATTGAATTGAAAGCTCGCTTTGATGAGGCAGCGAATATCAAGTGGGCTCGGATGATGCGTGAAGCAGGGATCAATGTGATCTATGGACTCTCAGGATTAAAGACGCATGCTAAGGCGATGCTTGTCGTGCGGCAGGAAGGCGAAACAATTCGGCGCTATGCCCATTTAGGGACGGGGAACTATCATCCTGCAACAGCGCGGATCTATACGGATTTGGGAGTGTTGACAGCGAGGGAATCTTTAACAGCCGATGTGGCGGCGATGTTTAATATTTTGACTGGCGTTTCTAAATTACCCGAGATGAAAGAACTCATCTTAGCGCCGTATGTCATTCGAGAAAAATTGTTAGCTCTCATCGAGCGTGAAGTCGAACACGCCAAGGCAGGACGGCCTTCGGGAATGTATCTCAAGATGAATGCCCTCGTCGAAGAGAGTATGATCAAGGCCCTCTATCGTGCTTCACAAGCTGGTGTTCCGATTAAACTCCTAGTGAGAGGCATTTGTTGTTTGCGTCCTGGGATTCCTGGAATGAGCGAGACGATTGAAATTCGAAGCATTGTTGGACGTTTCCTCGAACACAGTCGCATCTTGCGTTTTGAAAATGGAGGAGAGCCTGAAATTTTTCTGAGCAGCGCTGATTGGATGCCGCGGAATCTTTTCCGCCGCGTAGAAACTTGTTTCCCATTATTGAACCCCGATATTAAAGCTCATGTCGAAGAAATTTTAGAATGGTTTTGGAAAGATAACCTCAAAGCTCGTGTGATGAATAGGGATGGGATTTATTATCCGCGTTCGATTGTTGGAGAGCACTTCAATGTTCAGCAGGCCTTTATCGAAGAGGCTCAGAAGCGCCGTCGCAATGTTGAGAAGACGGATCTGCTGTTTTGAAATTCTTCTTTTCCTTTTTTTCCTCCAAGTCCTGTTGTGTAGTAATCATAAATGACTTTGAGAGGAGCTGCATCAGGATGTTTCTTTTTTAGAACAAGAAGGAATTTGAGGAACACAATGTAAAACCAACGCAGAAAATCGCAATCACGTATCACGCTTTCAAAAAGACCATAGCAGAGGCCGCTCCATGCTTTCTGTTTAAAAAAAAGTTGAAGAGGAGAACCAAGATATTTTTTATAAAAAGCGCGCCACAATTGAAATCGAGGGTCGTCGCTCCACCAAAACCATGGCTTTTTCGGAGTGATAAAATGGATGAGCTTGATCGAACTAGCTTCTTTTGTAGAAAAAATGCGTCCTTGCCAGTTCCACTCCATTGGAAACAAGCTGATGTCGTAGCGCAAAAGATAGTTCAAAATAGTCTGATCATAACAAGTGAAAATCATCTCACTACAGACAATATTTTTTACTTCTTGTTCTATCAAGCGAGCACGCCACTGATCTAAATCCATCACCATGATTCCAGCATTGATGTAAGGCAGTTGTTTTTCTTGAGGAGTAAGTTCCCAAGGGCAATCACCGCTCAATGTTGCTTCCGCGCCACCGCGCGCTGCCAAAATCATTTTTCCATGCATGGGCATTTCCCAAAGTTCCATGAGATTGGACAAAACAATCATATCGGAGTCGATATAAAGAACTTTACTCGTTGTTGGAAGTAATGATCCTAACAAAAGCCTGGCATAAGTCATCATTGAGTTGTTCGGACCAGGCTTCCACCCTTTGAAATCATCAGGGCTGATATGATGAAAGACTAATTCACATTTTGAATGGTAGCGGGAAGAAATTTTTTCCAAATAGTCTATTGAGGCTTTTGTTAAAAGGCCGCTGAGGATGTGAAAGGTGACCGATTCTGTTTTTGGAAGAAATAATAAGCTGCTGATCATCGTCAGGGATAATCCTGGAACAAAGGCTTCGTCAGCGAGAGAGACTAGATGGATCATGGAAGCAGCCTACATGGCGAAGCCTACGGGCTACAGTAAAAATTAAACATAGTACTTTTATTTTTGGCGTAGTACTAATTTTTTCCTGTAGCCTGCACCCTGTAACCTGTAACCTGCTTCCATGCCTGGTATTATTATTCGTCCTCGAGCTCGTATTCTTCATGGTCATGATTGGGTTTATGGCACTGAAGTTTTAAAAACTTTTGGAAACCCTGAAAATGGTTCCGTGATTTCAGTCAAAGATGGTCGTGATCGCCTCTTGGGAAGTGCGATTTATCATGGGGGTTCGCAAATTGTTGCACGACGATTTTCTTATCAGCGACAAGATTTGGATTTTGATTTTTTTCGGCGACGTATTGAGCGTGCTCAACTTTTTCGTGATTGTTGGAGTATTGATCCTGAGGTTCGTCGCGTTGTTTGGAGTGAAAGCGACGGTCTTCCTGGCGTCATTGTTGATCGTTACGGGTCTGTTGCGACTTTGCAAACGCTCACCATGGCCATGGATCAACGTCGAGAGATGATTGCACAAGCAGTGAGTGACGTGCTTAGCGTTACAACGGTGATTGAACGAAATGATTCTTCTTCGCGAAAATTGGAAGGGCTTGAATCGCGCGTTGGAGTGCTGCTCGGAAAAGAGCCTCAGGAGGAAATTGTGACTATTGCAGGAATGAAATTTGTTCTCGATTTTTTGGGAGGCCAAAAAACCGGATTCTATCTTGATCAAGTTGCCAGCTATAATGCCGTTGCCAGTTGGGCTTCCGGACGACGTGTCCTTGATTGTTTTTCGAATCAAGGAGCTTTCGCGATCGCTTGCGCGCGGTCGGGAGCAACTGCTGTGACTGCTGTCGAATCAGGTGTTCAAAATTTACCGCGTATCGAAAAGCATGCGATCTTGAACGAAGTTCAACTCAAAGTAGTCGGCGCCGATGTTTTTGATTTTTTGAACAATGCTGCACGCAGGGGTGAAGAGTATGACCTCATCATTCTTGATCCTCCGCCTTTTACTAAAACACGCAAAAATCTCAAAGAAGCCCTACGCGGTTATCGTGAATTGCACTTTAAAGCGGCCCAGTTGCTTTCAAAAGATGGACTCTTAGCAACATTTTCTTGCTCTCATCACGTTTCGGGGGAAGTTTTCCATGAGAGCGTCGCAGAAGCTTTCCATGAGGCTCGGCGCTCTGCGAGAAAATTAGTGACCTTTAGCCAAAGCCCCGATCATCCCATTGCGATTAATATTCCCGAGACGGAGTATCTCAAGGGGTTTCTCTATCAGGCTGTAGCGTCGTTTTGAAAAACGTAATCGTTCAGTTAATGTCGCCAGCTCAAAAAAGGCAATTCACCACAAAGATCACAAAGCGGCTACGCCGCACACAAAGAACACAAAAAGATTTTTCCCATAGAAAAAATCTAAGTGTTAAAAATTGAAGCCTCTTTTCAATCTTTTATGGGTACAAGTTTTTAAAATTGCCTGCGCTTGTCGTCCGCAAAGACTTAAATTTTTTTTATAAAAAAATTTATTTTGTGTGCCTTGTGTTGCCGCTGGAAGCGGTATTTGCGTTCCTTGTGGTTAATTTTCTGCTGCTTCTTCCTGATTGTCCTCTGCAGCATCGCGTGCTTCCATCTCCTCGAAACTCTCTTCGGGCTTAGCAAAACGCCGTTTGCGCTTGGCAGCGGGGAGTGGGGTCATTGACATACCAATAGCGCGGCCAACAATTTTTGCAGGCATATCGACGATGGCCATCGTTTCAAGGTCGGCTTTGATTTTATTCATCATCGCCATGCCAAGATCTTTGTGGGCCATTTCGCGGCCTCGGAATTGAAGTTGGATTTTTAATTTATTTCCTTTATCCAAAAATTCCTCAGCATGGCGCAGCTTGGTTTCGTAATCGTGCGCTCCAATTTTCACGCGGAATTTAATTTCTTTAACTTTCGCGTGATGTTGTTTTCTCTCCTTTTCCTGCTTGGTCAATTCGTATTTGTATTTTCCAAAATCAGCAATGCGACAGACGGGAGGCGTGGCATTCGGAGAAATCTCAATGAGATCGAGTCCGTAAGATTTTGCTTGGCGGACCGCATCCTCCGTACGAAGGACGCCTAGTTGTTGGCCTGTGGAGCCAATGATGACACGAACTTCGCGAGCGCGAATTCGTTCGTTGATGCGGATGAAGTCAGGGTTAATAAGCGGAGGTTGGTTGATGTTGAAAA
This sequence comes from Verrucomicrobiota bacterium, assembly GCA_016871655.1. Taxonomy (GTDB): domain Bacteria; phylum Verrucomicrobiota; class Verrucomicrobiia; order Chthoniobacterales; family UBA6821; genus CAIWMF01. The sequence continues at coordinate 3,057 of VHCR01000025.1, read as the reverse complement.
CAAGCTACAGCCTACAAGAGTGGAAACTGCAGTGAGAAAATAGTGAACAGAAAAATGAAGACTGTAAATAGAGTTTTGTTTTAAAAATTTATTTTCGAGTTTTGATTTCTTCTTGCAAGCGGTGATAAAAATTTTCTTTTGTAAAAGATCCTTCGTCTCCTTTGCTGTGACTGCGAAGAGAGAGTTGGCCTGCCGCTTCCTCGCGATTGCCGACAATAACCATATAAGGAACTTTTTCTATTTGAGCAGCGCGAATTTTGGCTCCAATTTTTTCTGACGAGAGATCAGCTGTTGCACGGACATCTTGAGCTCTCAATTCGGAGAGGATAGTTTGAGCGTAGGAAGTCAGCTTGTCAGAAATGGGAAGGATCCGGACCTGTTCGGGAGCTAGCCAGACCGGGAAGTTGCCTGCAAAATGTTCAATGAGAAATCCAATAAAGCGCTCATGAGTGCCAAGCGGAGCACGATGGATGCAAAGCGGGGTCTCTTTTTTATTTTCTGAATTTGTATAAGTGAGTCCGAATCGTGGAGGTACAGCAAAATCAACTTGGTTGGTAGCCAAGGTGAACTCACGTCCAATGGCGCTCCAAACTTGAACATCGATCTTAGGCCCATAGAATGCGGCTTCGTTAGGTATTTCTACAAAATTGATCCCGCTTTTAACGAGAACATCGCGAACCATATCTTCTGTTTTTTTCCAAAGGATCGGATCATCAACAAATTTTTGTCCTAGCTTCGCTGGATCATGCGTCGAGAAGCGCATTTGATAACGCTCAACGCCGAAGATTTTAAAATATTTGAGATACATCTCGTTGACCGCCTGGAATTCCGAGGCAAATTGTTCTTCGGTGCAGTAGATGTGAGCATCATTCATCTGCATGCAACGAACACGCATGAGTCCCATCAGTTCTCCTGACTGCTCATAGCGATAGCAGGTTCCATGTTCAGCGAAGCGGAGCGGAAGGTCGCGATAACTGCGAGGGAGTGCAGCAAAAAGCTTGTGATGGTGAGGGCAGTTCATCGCCTTCAAATAATAGACCGTTTTTTCTCCCCCTTCTTTTTCCTCAAGCTCCATCGGCGGAAACATGCTCTCCGCGTAGTAAGGCAAATGGCCGCTCGTTTTATAAAGAGTGTCGCGAGCAATGTGTGGCGTGCGAACGCGTTGGTAGCCGGCTTGGAATTCGGTCTCCTTGGCCAATTTTTCAAGTTCCTCGATGAGCACGGCTCCTTTTGGTAGCCAGAGCGGGAGGCCAGGACCAACGTCTTCATCAAACGTGAACAGCTGAAGTTCTTTTCCTAATTTACGATGATCACGCTTTTTCGCTTCTTCCAACATTTGGAAATAAGCTTCCAATTCTTCTTGTGTTGCAAAAGCCGTTCCGTAGATACGCTGCAGTTGAGGATTTTTTTCATCGCCTTTGTAATACGCACTGGCAACGTGAGTCAGGCGGAACGCGCCAATCTTGGAAGTGTCGGCAACGTGAGGTCCCGCGCAAAGGTCGGTGAATTCGCCATTGCGATAAAGCGTGATGGTTTCGTTTTCTGGAATGTGCTCAATGATGTCGACCTTAAAACGACTTGGCATAGAGCGCTCGCCCAAACTTGCTAATGCTCCGCGCTGGCCCATGGCAAGGGCTTCCTCGCGGCTGACAACTTGGCGCTCGAAGGGTTGCGCAGCTTCAACAATTTTGCGCATCTCTTTTTCAAGACACTCAAAGTCCTCTGGGGTGATACGATGAGCAAGATCAACATCGTAATAAAATCCTGTCGCAATCGGAGGACCAGCGGCAAACTGCGCCTCAGGCCAGAGCTTTAAAATGGCCGTAGCAAGGACGTGCGCACACGAATGGCGCAAAGTTTCAAGTTCGTTCATGTTCGATTAATAGCCGCAAAAGAACGGAAAGAGCGCAAAAAAGCGGACTTTTTAAGCGTCTGGCTTAGTCTTTGGCAGTCCAATGACGCGCTGGCTTTCTTTCCATTGACCGCGTTTCTTTAAAAGTTCGACACGCTCAAAGCGCTTGAGAACGCTGCGCTTGGCAGTAATAGTGCTGGAGCCCTTAAGGCTAGGATGTTGACTCATGGGGTGAAAAAGGTACCAGAGTGGAGGAAAAGTGCAAGAAGAAAAAAATTATTTGAAAATAAAAATTTTATGAATAAGTTAGTAAGTATCATGAAATCAATCCACTTCCAAAAATTATTTTTCACTCTCTTCCTCCTCAGTGGCGCTTTTTTTGCCAATCCCTCTTCGGCATTGGCAGATGATGCCGTAAGAGTTTTTCATGAGAGAGATAGTGGAATGCCTATTACGTTAGAAGTAGGTGAAAAAATTCAATTTACATTTGCTGAGATGATTCCTGATTCGACTCCTTGGAGCTGTTCGATTGCATGGTGGTCTGTAGATTCGACGATTGCGTTATCTGATGGAGCGCCCGTCTATGACCTCACTCAAAACCTCAACGCGTTAACACAAGAAACAGCCTTCACTTGTTTTGGAGCAAAAGAAGGAAACTCAATCCTCTATTTTTATAAAGAAGACAAAAACAATCCTGGTGTGATTGTCGAAACACTTATTTTTTCAATTCACGTTCAGGAGAGCGCTCAGGCTCTTGCACCTCGGTAAAAAAACAGGTTTTAGGAGTTGATTGCATCTCCGTCGCTCTGCGATGGCAAACCCTTCAACTCTTCAACTTTTCAACCCTTCAACGGCCGCGCAGCGACCTGCGGCCTACACCATTCCGAGCTTCATTCGGCCAGCTTCGCTAATCATATTCTGATTCCATGCTGGTTCCCAAACGAGTTCGACTTCGGCTTCGTCGATTCCCTCGATGGTTAAAATTTTAGAACGAGCATCGGCTGCAATCGTAGGTCCCATCCCACATCCAGGAGCCGTCAAAGTCATCTTGACTTCGGCTTTTGTCTGGCCATTTTCGGTGGTGACAAGAGTGCAATCATAGATCAAACCAAGATCAACAACGTTCACAGGAATTTCAGGATCAAAAACGGTCTTGAGTTGATTCCAAACAGCCTCTTCCAACGTTCCTTCCGGAGCTGTTTTGA
>VHCR01000024.1 GCA_016871655.1 Verrucomicrobiota bacterium | reverse complement strand
TTATGAAACCGTCACTGATCGTCGCGGAGGCCTTCCGCTCCTTGCTCCGATGAGTGAAGTCGCAGGACGTATGTCCATTCAAGCGGGGGCTCATTGTCTAGAAAAAGCTCAAGGTGGTCTCGGCGTTCTTTTGGGAGGGGTGCCAGGAGTCCCTGCTGCTCGCGTCCTCATCTTGGGAGGCGGCGTTGTCGGCACGAATGCCGCGCGCATGGCGATGGGCCTAGAAGCTAGCGTCACGGTCATTGATAGATCGATTGATCGCCTTAAGGAACTCGACCTTCAATTTGGTCCATCATTGCACACCATTTATTCTACACTTGACGCTATTGAAGATCACATCGTCAAAGCAGACCTTGTCATCGGAGCTGTCTTGGTTCCTGGCGGCGCTGCACCGCGGCTCGTTACACGCGACATGATTTCAAAAATGAAAAAAGGCTCCGTCATCGTTGACGTTGCCATCGATCAAGGTGGTTGCGTAGAAGGAGCTAAACCTACAACTCACGCTAACCCGACATTTACAATTGATGGAGTGATCATGTACTGCGTTGCCAACATGCCAGGTGGTGTTGCTCGTACGTCGACCTTTGCCCTTAACAACGCAACACTCCCCTTCACACTTGCTCTCGCTAACAAAGGTTGGAAGAAAGCTCTTCTCGACGACGAACATCTTCGCAATGGTCTCAACGTTTGCGAAGGAAACATCACTTACGAGGCTGTTGCTCAAGCCCATCAGTTGTCTTATACACGGCCGACATTAACAGCTTAGAGAATGGATAGTCGTTCAGTTGAATAGGGTTTGCCATCAATTAATCACTCCCTATTTTAGCACAAAAAAATACTTTTAGATTTTCAGCGCGGAATGATCGCTACATCGCCAACCTTCATTCGTGCGAATGCGGAAACCTACTAGTATTCTTCTCCGCGTTCGCATCAATGATACTTAGCCTGTCCAAATAGATGCTCTACTTTCTCTGCCGACAGCTAACACTAATTCTTTTTCAACTTTTCTGCCGCGTTCATGTTCTTTTTTTAGAGAAACCACCCAAAAAAGGAGCCCTGATCGTTGCCAGCAATCACATCAGCCATTTTGATCCGCCGCTGCTGAGTGCTTTTTTCCCACGGCCGCTTACGTGGGTGGCCATGGAAGAACTTTTTTCTCACGCATGGGCCGCACGTTTTTTTTCGTGGCTCGGCGTGATTTCGATCGATCGCTTTGGGAAAAAATCGGGGAGCAATCGAAACGCTTTAAAAAAAATGCGTACTGCTCTGGCAGTAGGAAAAGTTTTGGGAATTTTCCCGGAGGGAGGGATCCGATCGGGAGCTACCTCTATCTTGGAGCGAGCTCCACTGAAACCAGGATTAGCGAGCCTCAGTTTTTCAAATCAAACACCGATCATTCCATGCGTCCTCCTGGGCAGCGATCGACTTTATTGCAAACACGCTTGGTTTCGCCGGACACCGCTTTGGATGATTGTTGGCAAAGGAATTATTCCTCCCCCACTGGATGTAACCAACCGCGAGAAAGCACTTCATGATTTTGAAAAAAAATTAGCTACTGTTTTTCCTGCGCTGCAGCAAGAGCTTCGCGAGCGGTTCCAACTTTGTGATGATGACCTTCCAAAAACGGCACAAGAAAGAATTCACCACAAAGATCACAAAGCGGCTACGCCGCACACAGGGAACACAAAAAGATTTTTTTTATAAAAAAATCTAAGTATTAAAATTTGAATCTTTTTTTAATTTTCTACGATTAAACAGCTTTCAAGCTTATCTGCGTTTGTTATTTTCAAAGCCTCAAAATTTTTTTATAAAAAAATTTTTTGCGTTCCTTGTGTTGCCGCTGAAAGCGGCATTTGTGTTCTTTGTGGTAAATTGCTTAATGTTCTCAAGTTAATCCAACTGATCATTCACTTATGTTCTCTTCCCTTCGCTATACCGCCATGGACACGATCCTGTGCCTCATGATGAATTCCATTCAATGGAGGCTGCGTAATCACGTGACGACGAAAGCGTCTCTGGAGGCTTATCTGGATGCCTCAAGAAGACTTGATCGCTCTCAATTTTTTGAAGTTGGCCCGATGGAAGAAATGTCACTTTCACAGAATGCGATCTCGTGGAAAAGCCCGTCACCTTCTCAACATCGTGAAAACAATCGTGCTCACGCGCTTTTTTTTCCAAGCACCAAAAAATCTTCTCCTCAAAAAACAGTTATCTTCCTCCACGCCTTGATGTCTGCAGGCGATCACGGCTATCGCAAGATTGCAGCACGTCTTAATGCGCAAGGTTGGAATGTGCTGTTCCCTCATCTTCCATTTCACTATTCACGAACTCCTCAAGGCTATCGTTCAGGTTCCCTTGCTGTTACTGCCGATCTCGTGCGTAACGGAGAAACAATTCGTCAGACCGTGAAAGAAACTCGTCAGCTCATTCACTGGTCTCGCGCTCAAGGCTCAGAAAAAATCACTCTCCTAGGAACCAGCTATGGCGCTTGGGTTACAGCTCTGCTCCTTTCTGTCGAGCCGATTGAGTCAGCATTGTTACTTCAGCCGATTGTTAATACAGGACACGCCACGTTTCGCAGTCCCATTGCTTTGATCATCGGACAACTCCTGAAACGTCGCGGCATCAGCGAGGAGCATCTCGTTCGTCACGCTCATCTCACCTCACCACTCCACGGCCGACCACTTTGTGATCCCAAAAACATCGCCATCATTGGGGGCACCTACGATAAAATTTCTCCGCCTCGCTATCTCCAGCAACTTTGCACAACATGGCACGGCTCTTCTTATCACGAAGTACCCCAAGGTCATTTTGGATTTCTTGCGATGGAGAGAGCCTTGCAATTGATCGAAATGCCTTAAAAAAGAATTCACCACAAAGATTACAAAGAAAGTTTTTAGTAGATGGAAGATAGAAGATGGGAGATAGAAGTCGAGGCCTTCGGCAGATTTTTCACTGCGCTGCTTTAGCAGCGCCACAACTCCTATCTTCTATCTTCCATCTACTATCTTCTAAAAATCTTTGCATTCTTTTGCTGCTATTAATTTTTTTGATTTCTTTGTGCTCTTTGTGGCTATAAATTGATTTCTATGAATGACGAACTGACGCAATGCATCGAAGCTGGAAAAATCACTCCCGAAGCCGCTGAAAAACTTTCTCACCTCACCCCTGGTTCTTATTGCAAGCATCGCAGCTGGGGCTTTGGCCAAATTGCAGAATGGCGTCTTTTGACCGATCAGGTCCTCATCCATTTTAAAGCAAAGAAAAATCATCCGATGCAGTTGCAATTTGCAGCAGAGACGTTGGAGCCTGTTCCAGCCGATCATATTCTCGCTCGCATTGCTGCTGATCCAGCCTTGCTACGCCAAGAAGCACAAGAAAATCCTGTTGCTTTAATGAAATCACTCCTTCAAGGTCACGAAGGAAAAGCGACTACTGATGAAATTACCGCTGATCTTGTGCCTGATATTTTTTCTGCAGCTGACTTTAAAAAATGGTTTGATGGTGCTAAGAAAAAAATGAAAGCCGATGGACATTTTGTCATTCCTGCAAAAAAAACAGCCCCCTTTGAGCTTCAAGAATCAAGCTCCTCTCCTCATGAGCGTCTCGTAGAGCAGTTTCGAACAGCACGTCATCCAAAAGAACAAGTAGCTCTCATGGATGCTTTGCTCAAGTTGACATCACATTTTAAAGAAGATGCAAACTTGTTACATCAACTGGCTCACGAAGTTGAAGAAGCTGCAAAACGGAGTGGTCGCATGCATGCTCCTAAGGCCATCGAACTCCTCTTAGCTCGTGACGAAATCGGCAAGCATCACTCTTCTTCAGGAGGACAAGAGCATTCTTTTTCACTCTCCACTTTACTAAAAGAAACTTCAGGAAAACTAACTGAAATTTTCGAAGAAATTCCTGTCGCCAAATACCGCCGCGTCTTAGCGGCTTTCCCTGAGGCCTTCCAGGATCGTTGGCAAGCACAGACTCATCAACTCCTGCGTCAAGCAGAGCCACGTCTTATCGGAGAAATTTTTCATCTTTTCGAAAATCAACAAGCTCGCGAGGACTTTTTAAATCTCACAAAACGAGCCATCAGTGAACGTTCGATCAGTTCTGACTTTTTAAAATGGCTCTGCGAAGAGCGAGCTCATGCTTTTCCGGAGTTGGTCAATCCAGAGCTTTTTTCTGCAATTCTCTCTGCCTTGGAACGTGACCTCCACGCTGAAAGAAAACGAGGCGCTCGCTTGCAAGAGTTACTCTTTGAAGATCGCCAACTCATTAACGACCTCTTTGATAAGAGTGACATAGAAACAGCTCGCTATGCCATCCGCAAGATCAATGTTTCACCTGTCTTTAATGATCTTGATCGTCGCTCACTCCTCGCACGCATTTTGAAAGTTCATCCGGAATTAGAAACAGCGGTCATGGATAATGCCTCGAAAGAAAGTTCAGCACCTCGGGAAGAGACCTTGATTGTTTCTTGGGTCAGCCTCGAACGACGCAAGAATGAATACGAAAATCTGGTCACTAAACTGATTCCTCAAAATACGAGAGATATTTCCACGGCTCGTTCCTACGGTGACCTTCGTGAAAATTTTGAATTCAAAGCTGCCAAAGAACAACAACGGGTTCTTCTTCGCCAAAAAGCAGATCTCGAACAGATGCTCAACCAAGCACGCGGCACCAACTTTGAAAATCCTGAAACTGCAACCGTCTCGATTGGCACTGTCGTCACACTTCAAGACACTCAAGGCAAAAAAGAAACTTACTCCGTGCTCGGTGCGTGGGATGGTGCTCCCGAAAAACATTGGATCTCTTACCAAGCCGCTATCGGCCAAGCACTCTTAGGACGTGCTTGTGGAGACAAAGTCACGCTGCCAAGCGAGCAGGGAGAACGGGAGATGACGATTGAGAAGATTGAAGCATTCACTGATCTTATACCATCTGCATTAAATAACTGAACTATCTGACTAGCCCGCAAATTTCATACTGATTCGTCGCGAGGCGCTGCGAATCCTGATGCAGACAAGGAAGGCGATCGGTTGCGACGACGGCTGTATGCTCCATACCGCCCGAGGAGCAATCCGAGCCTGACGCTGTATCCATCAGGGTTTCGCAAGTCGTAGCAGGATCAGTATGAAATTTGCGGGCTAGCTCTTTTTGTACTGAGCTTCGTTGTCAGAGCTTACGTTATGAGACATAGCGCTGCGCTCTTTCGACTTGCTCAACGCAAAAATTTCTGCGTCCTATCATCTAGTTATAGTGTATTATAGTCAATTAAATTGAAAAGGGCGCTGTTTAAAGGCAAAAGTAATCGCCTGTTCTAAGGTCAAAAAGTTATCGATGATTTCCCTGATACGCTTTTTTAGTTAAGCCCAAAAGTTTTCAATAGGATTGAGATCTGGGCTGTATAGTTTATTAAATTGATGCAGTACAAGGAGCGAGAAGCAGAGCCGAGGAGTGTATAAGTAATACTCGACGAAGGCGAGCATCACAGCGACGCAGTAATGCGCGATTTTAGCTTTTTCAAGACACCCTCTAAGGTGGAAGGAAAAGCAATTGGCACCCAGCTTGTTCAATAAGCTTTTTAGTCTTTGCCGACTAATGAAAAGTAGCATTATCCATAATGATGAGTTGCCCAGGGATGAGCTCCTGAAGCAAAACTTTTTCAACCCAAGTTTCAAACAGTTCAGAATTGCAAGTCCCTTCAAAAATCATTGGGGCTATAATTTTTGATCCAACTTTAGCTGCAATAAAATTTTTGCGAGCATACCGCTTACCTGAAATTTCTCCTTGGATTTTTTCTCCCCTTTGAGCACGTCCAAAGTAACGAGAGACAAAATTATCAATTCCACTTTCATCAAGAAAAACAAGGCGATCTTTAGCAATGCATTTGATTCTTTCTTGAAACTCTCGTCGTAGATTCTCGTCTCTTTCTTTGTAGAGTAAGGTTTTTTTTATAGGTGAGGTTCCACCGCTTACACGCATAGAACACGGCTTCAGGAGTAACTTTAAAGACTACGGCTATTTCTCTAAGATAATGATCAGGATGTTTTCTTAGATACTTTTTCAATGGCTCTTCTTGCAGCTTTCGTGGTGAAGAACTTCTTTTTTTATTTGCAAGAGTACCTCTCTCTCTTTTTTTATTTATCCATTTAAATATTGTTCTTCTTCCAATTGAAAAGCGCTTGGTTGCTTCTACTTTTGAACCACCTTCTTCTATAAAACCAAGCACTCGCTTTTTTAAATCTATTGAGTAACTCATCCCTTATGTTTACCACTTCAATAGCGCTCTTTTCAATTTAATTGACTATAAATTGAAAAGGGCATGTTAGAAGCGCTGAAATTTTTTCTTAGAACAAGGCCGAAGATCGAAGCGCTATCCGAAGATAACGTGAGATCTGAGAACGCAGTTCTAAGGAAAAAGAGCAAGCTTATCGCGTGCCCTTTCCAATTTAATACACTATAGTTAATGGAGATGGTATTATTTCATAAAATCAGTGAAAGTAACGAGTGGCAAGTAGCGGGTAACGAGTAAGCACTGGCAGACACAAATAATCTTTTTGGTAAAATTTGCGTGTTGTGCTATTTTTCTTTTTAGATTGCCGCAGGCAACTCTCTTCACCCGTTACCCGTTACTCGTTACTTTTTATGGATACAATCATCACCTCCATCCACGCTCGCGAAATTTTAGATTCACGCGGCAACCCAACTCTTGAAGCAGACGTCTGCCTTGCAGGAGGCGGCTGCGGAAGGGCCGCTGTTCCTAGCGGTGCGAGCACCGGAGAACATGAAGCTGTGGAATTGCGCGATGGAGTGAAGAATCGTTATCTCGGCAAAGGCGTTCGGAAAGCCGTTGCGAATGTCAATACACTCATTGCTCAAGAACTCGTCGGGATGAATGCACTAGAACAAGTCACCCTCGACCGCGTCATGCTCGAGCTCGATGGAACTTCCACCAAAAAGAAATTAGGAGCCAACGCCATCCTTGCTGTTTCTTTAGCAACGGCTCACGCAGCGGCTGCTCAACTTGGGTTACCGCTCTACCGCTACCTCGGTGGACCTAACGCGAAAGTTCTTCCCGTCCCGATGATGAACATCCTCAACGGTGGAGCTCACTCCGATGCACCGATTGATTTTCAAGAATTCATGATCATGCCTCGTGGCTTGCTAACATTTTCGGAAGCACTTCGCTGCGGTGCGGAAATTTTTCACGCACTCAAAGCCATCCTCCATAAACGTGGCCTCTCAACGGCAATCGGTGACGAGGGAGGCTTTGCTCCGAAACTCTCTTCGGTAGAAGATGCGCTCGATTCGATTTCTCTCGCTATTGAAAAAGCTGGCTACAAGCTGGGAAGCCAAGTCTCCATCGCACTGGATGCAGCATCGAGTGAGTTTTATGATGCAGCAAAAAAAGTTTACCATTTTAAAAAATCAGACGGTTCTCGCCGCACGGGTAAAGAATTAGTCGACTACTACAAAAAACTTTGCGCGAATTATCCGATCGTTTCAATTGAAGATGGCTGCGCCGAAAATGATTGGTCTACTTGGAAACTGATGACGGAAGTCTTGGGTGATAAGATTCAAATTGTCGGCGACGATCTTTTTGTCACCAACGTTGAGTTTTTGAAAAAAGGAATCAAACAAGGCGTTGCCAATTCGATCCTCATCAAGGTCAACCAAATTGGAACCCTGACTGAAACTCTTGATGCTATCGAGCTCGCCAAAGAAAATCATTACACTTCTGTCATCAGTCATCGCTCCGGAGAAACCGAAGACACGACCATCGCTGATATTGCTGTTGCAACCAACGCTGGTCAAATCAAGACTGGCTCTCTCTGCCGCACCGACCGCGTGGCCAAGTACAATCAACTTCTTCGGATTGAGGAAGAATTGGGTGATAATGCAGTTTATGGAGGAAAATTTAAGAATTAATTAACCGCAAAGAACGTAAAGAAACTTTTTGAAGATGGAAGATAGGAGATGGAAGATAGAAGTTGTGGTCTGCTAACGCAGACAAAGAAAATTCTCAAAATCTTGCCGAAGGCCTCGACTCTCATCTTCTATCTCCTATCTTCCATCTTCAAAGTTTTTCTATCATGCACTCTCCACATCGATCAGCAGCGCCTCGAGATACGGCCCTCCTCCCATTGTTAAACCGCTTCCTAATCTTGCTCATCATCTGTGGAACGATGGCGTTGGCCTTGATGACGTTTTATCCTGAGTGGAAAAAACTTTCTCGCATGCGTCAGGCCCTACAACAAAAGCGTCAAGATCTGGAGCAACTTCAAGGTCAGGCCACTCATCGCGAACGAGAGCTTTACTTATTGCAACATGATAAAGAATATTTGGAACTCATCGCTCGTGATCGTCTTGATCTGATGAAGCCGAATGAAACAATCTTTCGTTTGGGCCCCTCACGGAATGACAATAGAAGATAGAAGATGGGTGATGGAAGATAGGGGCTTTTTAAACCATCTTTTGTTTAAAATATTACCGACGTCTTAAACTAAATCTGCCATCATGTGCATTAATTAAATTCCAATCATGTTTTAATTCGGATTCTTATCTCCTATCTTCCATCTTCCATCTCCTATCTCCAAATTCATGACCACCACCTCAACAATACTCGACACCTCCGCATTAAGCGAGCGCCTTAGCGCTCTGCGGAGGTTCCTTTGACGCCTCTACTCTCACTGAAGAGCTTACCTCCATTGAAGCGCGGATGAGTGAGCCCACTTTTTGGGATCATCGCGAAAGCGCTCAAAAAGATGTAGAGCGCGTTTCACAGCTGAAAGGGATTCTCGGACCACTTACCTCGTTGGAACAACGTCTTGGGGACCTCTCGATCCTACAATCGATGGTGGAAGAAGAAACTTCTCCCGAGCAAAAAACTACGGCTGCTCGTGAAGTCGCTGCAGAATTTCAATCGCTCACTAGCGATCTTGAAAAATTTGAACTCCGTCAATTGCTCAGCGGCGAATTTGATAAAGCGGATGCTTTTTTAACTATCCATGCTGGAGCCGGCGGCACCGAGTCATGTGATTGGGCTGAAATGCTGCTGCGGATGTACCAACGCTGGATCGAGCGCGCAGGCTTTACCTCAAGCATTTTTGATATTCAACAGGGTGAAGAAGCTGGCGTCAAATCGGTCACGATTCTCGTCAAAGGCGAGTACGCTTTCGGCTATCTTCAAACAGAACGTGGCGTGCATCGCCTGGTGCGCATCTCTCCATTTGATTCGGCGAAGCGACGCCACACTTCTTTTGCCAGCGTCGATGTCGTCCCTGACATTGAAGATGCTCCGATTGAAATTGATGAAAAAGATATCGAAGTCGATACCTATCGCTCCGGAGGAAAAGGAGGACAAAACGTCAACAAAGTTGAAACAGCTGTTCGGATGACGCACGTCCCAACGGGCGTTGTTGTAGCTTGCCAGGCAGAACGAAGCCAACTCAAGAATCGCGCCTTGGCTTTAAAAATGTTAAAAGCAAAAATTTATCAGATCGAGGCTGACAAAAAACGAGCTGAGCTTGATCGCCAATACGGCGAAAAAGGAGAGATCGCCTGGGGAAGCCAAATCCGCTCCTACGTTTTCCAACCTTACCAAATGGTGAAAGATCATCGAACCGATTATCAAACCAGCGACGTCCAAGGCGTGATGGATGGGGATATTGACGCCTTCATTGAAGCGAAGCTTCGGAGCCTGTCTTGAAATTCTACTGAGGCTGCGAATAGCATCGTTGCTGCGGTGCTTAAGAGGGTGTCTTGAAAATAGATAAAATTGATGCAGTACAAGGAGCGAGAAGCAGAGCCGAGGAGTGTATAAGTAATACTCGACTAAGGCGAGCATCACAGCGACGCAGTAATGCGCGATTTTAGCTTTTTCAAGACACCCTCTAAGGCTTCATGTATCAGAATACGCTCAGCCTTTGCGCTCCTCGCGCCTTGCTCTTCTTTGCCTCAGCGAATTTGAAGACAGGCTCTGTTAACAATGATCAATTTTTTATTTTTTTCTTTTTGCTTCTATCCCTGTGAATTATTTTTCACAAACCACTCTCGAAACTGCTCCAGCGCTCGTCCGCGGTGGCTCATCGAGTTTTTGAGTTCGGCAGGAAGTTCTCCAAAACTTTTCTGATACCCCTCAGGAATAAAAATGGGATCGTAACCGAAACCCCCTTCTCCGGTAATCTCGGCGGTGAGCCTTCCTTCAACAGTTCCATCAAACGTAGCCATTGTTTTTCCATCCCGAGCCACGGCCAACACACAACGAAAGCGGCCCGTTCTTCTTTCCTGAGGCACTCCCTCCATTTTTTTTAAAACGAGTTCCGTGTTTTGCACATCGGTGCAGCCTGGTCCCGCATAACGTGCTGAGTAAATCCCAGGCTCCCCACCGAGTGCATCAACTTCCAAGCCGGAATCATCAGCCAAAACAAAACCAGAAATATGTTTTGAAATTCCTTCTGCTTTTAATTTTGCATTCGCTTCGAACGTCATTCCCGTCTCCTCAATTTCAGGAAGCTCTGGAATTTCCGTCGCATCGCGTACCACAACTCCTTCTCCGAGCATGGTTTGAATTTCACGAGTCTTATGACGATTACGAGTGGCAAGAAAAAGAGGCAATGTTGAGTTCATAAGTTGAGAAAATTTGAGAGTTGATCATTAAAAAAAAAAGGAGCAACTTCATTTTTATGAAAAACCTAACCATAAAACAACTCATTGTATTTTTTTTAATTTGTTCTTTTGTTGCGACTCAGTCTTGCACAGCAAAAGAAATTTTTTTCCAACAAGGAAAGAGCCGAGGTTTACGTTATAAGGACCTCCCTGCAGACGGCTTTGCTCTTCTCCTTAAAAACGACAGTAACGGCAAACTCAGAGACGACCAAATCTATATTCAAATTCTAAATTTGCCGACAGATCAGATGACTTACGTTTCACTTGCTAGCACGAATGTTAATGCCGGCCCTCAAGGTCCAGGAAGCGTAGGCATCATCAATGTTGCCACAGCGAATCAAACATTACCTTCCTTCACGCTTGCTGATGTCAAAAATCATACACTCTATCTTCCCGGAGATGGAAAATATTATGGCACGCGAATCTACATCTCAATCGCTGATCCGCTCGTCATGCAGGTCAATTTAAGTGCCAATGGTTACAGCCAACCTAATTTAGAAAATCCTACTGATCCTAATCATGCAATTACGTTTGATTGGTTTGAGATGACTTATGACGCAACACCTCAACCGAACAATCCCTATCTTAACACCGTCGCTTTTGGCGGGAATATGACACAAGTAGATGAATTCGGCATCCCAATGGCCTTTACCATCCAAGGTGATCATGGAACCACATGCACACGTGGCATTACACTAGGAACAGGATCCTCCTCGGGAGTGAACAGTCGCGATGAACTCATTGCGAAATATTTGAATAGCCCTGATGTTTCAACCCCTTTTAAAGAGCTTACACAGATTGTTGACGGTCGCGTCGTTCATTTAATTGCACCTTTTCATGGAGCTGGTTTTAAAACGGGTAGCGCTTATGCCAACTATTTTGATGATTACATTAATTCTGTTTGGGATTACTACAGCTCTCACGAATTAAATTTTTATGATCAAGACAACACTCACGGCAATCATTACGTTGGCAACGTTGTTAATGGCGTCTTAACTTTTTCTCGCAATGGCCAAGGCCCGTTCCGGCTTTCGAAACCAACAACGTATGATGTGTTCACGAATAGCGGAGCGTTTTTGCCAGGAAGTATGGAAGCCAATGCCCTTGGAGCACAGCTTGCGGCAGCCTTTAATCGCCACGTTGCCGCAGATCCTACCAAATGGTTATTTGATGAAAACTACTACCAAGCTAATCCTCAAAGTGACTGGAGCAAGTTCTGGCACAGCGTCAGCATTGATCATTTAGCTTACGGCTTTGGTTTTGATGATGTCGGCGGAAAAAGTTCTGTAGCAATTTTGCCTTCATCTGAAAATCTTTCAACACTCACCCTCGATATCGGGTGGTAAACTATCGCCATGTGGTAGTTGAAGTTTTAACTTTTA
>VHCR01000023.1 GCA_016871655.1 Verrucomicrobiota bacterium | reverse complement strand
AGGAGCGAGAAGCAGAGCCGAGGAGTGTATAAGTAATACTCGACGAAGGCGAGCATCACAGCGACGCAGTAATGCGCGATTTTAGCTTTTTCAAGACACCCTCTTAGTCCGACAGTTTATTACAAAAGATGCCACTCCGTTAAGCATTACATTATAAAATAGACTGGCACCTTTTGTAATAAACTGTCGGACTGACCCCTATTTGACCATCATCTTCTAAGCTGCTATTCTCACACGATGATTTCGAAGCCTCTTTCCGAAGCAGAACCTGGGCCTGTTTTATTAGTTGACCACCTCGATGCGAATGAAAAAATTTGCCGCCGCTTGCGTGAGGTTGGTTTTTGTGAAAAAGCAGAAATCCAATTACTCAGCCGTGGCGGACAAATCATTTGCAATGTTTGCGGAACGCGATTGGCGTTAAGTCGCGCCTTAGCAAAAAAAATTTGGGTCAAGCAAGAACGTCCAAAAATTTGAAAATATTTTATGCAATCTTTTCTTTCTGATCTACAACCAGGCGAGCGAGCTATCGTTAAAACCTTACCTCAAGACCAACTCCTCTCCACACGCTTGCGAGAGATGGGACTCCTCTCGGGCACTGAAATTACTTATATCCGCAAGGCACCTCTTGGAGATCCTCTTGAAATCAAGATTCGTGGTTATAGTCTTAGCTTGCGTTTAAAAGATGCAGCTACGATTTCTGTTGAGAAAATTTTGTAGCCATTCCAATAAAAATTTCGTGTAGCCTGCAGCTCTTGTCCCCGCTCGTTTCTCTCTTCAGTAAAATGATGTGAGGATCGAGCCCTCTCTTCATGCACTCTCACTTTGAGCATTTAAAAAAATTGGCAGAGCAGTCGCATGAGAGTGATGCTCTTGATCAGGCGTTACGCGAATTTCATCAGCCAAAATCGCCTTTAATCATTCAAGGTCGAAATGTGATGGCAGGCTACGTACGCGGCTGGGGACTTCAATTCAATATCATCCGTTCTTTCATACAGCGAGATCCAATTTTTCATGAAAGCCTAGAACTCATAAAAGGACTTACTCTCACTCATGAGGTCTCTTTGATGAATATTTTCCTCATCATGAAATACGGCCTCCCATCAACATGCGGTGACATTGTAGAGTTTGGATCTTATCAGGGAGGCTCTGCTATTTTTATGGCCAATGTCGCCGAGCGGCTCGGCATTCAAGGAAAAGTTTATACACTCGATACATTTGAAGGTCTTCCAGCAGCTCATCATGCTCTTGATTTTCTTACCAAAAATAATTTTCAAGATACTTCTTTAGAGTCTTTGTGTAAGCGGATTGCTCAACTCGGCTTAACCAATCTCATCCCCATCAAAGGGCGCTTTCAAGAGACTGCTCATAATTTGCTAAACCGTTCTCAAAAAATTCTACTTACTTACGTTGACTGCAAAACTTATGATTCAACAAGCTATGCCATCTCGGCGGTCTTGCCTCATCTGCACAAAGCGGGCGGCTACATTCTTCTCCACGATCCGATTCATGGCAATGGTCTCGGACCTCTCCAGGCGATGGAAGAGATGGTTGACCTGCACCACCTGCATGCGGAGCAGGCCTATCCTCATATGGTCTATCGCTATCCGAAAATTTAAAAACATTTAATTTTCTTTCTTCTTTTTTACCAACTAAAAAATGCCTCCCTCTCTCCAAAAATCCATCGAAAATTTTCTCCCGACAGCACACGCTGCTGAGCCTTCTCACGTCATTCAAGGTCGAAACGTCATGGCAGGCTACTCTCGCATTTCCGCTCTTCAGGTCAACGCGATTACTTCCTTCATTGCAAACGACCCTCTTTATATTGAGTGCAAAGCATTGATGCAGGAACGTCAACTATTGACGGAATCTCGACTGATCAATCTTTTTTTGATTTTAAAATATGGTCTAAAAAATCTAGAAGGCAACATTATTGAATTTGGATCCTATCGCGGCGGATCCGCTATTTTCCTAGCTGCTGCGGTTCGTGCCCTTGGGCTTTCAACAACTATTTATGCACTGGACACATTTGAAGGGATACCATCTTCAGATCCTACGCTCGACTTTCATGATACAAGAGATTTTGAGCATGTTTCTTTTCAAGAACTCTTGGAATACAAAGAAAAATGGGGTCTCACCAATTTAGTTTTTGTCAAAGGGCGCTTTGAAGAAACAGCACTCCCACTTTTAGAACAAACTCAAAAAATCATTTTAGCCCACATTGATTGCGATCTTTATGAAAGCACCAAATATGCAATCGACGTTACACTCCCTTATCTTCATCCCAAGGGAGGTTATCTCGTCTTTGATGATGCCCTGCAAAGCACCTGCCTTGGCGCTCTACAGGCCGTTGAAGAAATGGTCCAGCAACATCAGCTCCGCGCTGAACAATCTTTTCCACATTTGGTTTATCGGTATCCGAAAATAGGCTGAAAAAAATTCACTACTTCCGAAACGTCAACTTCTCTTTCTCCACTTCAACAAGCACGGTATCCCCTTCGTGCAAGGTTCCATCGAGGATTTCCATGCTGAGTGGATCTAAGATTTTTTGTTGAATGACGCGTTTGAGCGGACGAGCGCCATACGCAGGATCGTAGCCTTCTGTCGCGAGATAGCGTTTTGCTTTTTCAGAAAGTTCGAGATGAATTTTTTGTTTTTCGAGGCGATGCATCAATCGCTTCAATTGTATCGTGACAATGTCGCCAATTTCTTTGTCCGTGAGACGATCAAAAATCACGATCTCATCAATCCGGTTGATAAATTCTGGACGGAAGTGCCCGCGCAGCGCCTCCATCACGCGACGATTTCGTTCTTCGACTTCGAGATCTTCCATAATCGCAACACTTCCGATATTGCTCGTCATGATGATCACCGTATTTTTGAAATCAACAGTGCGGCCTTGCCCATCGGTGATGCGCCCATCATCGAGGACTTGCAAGAGGACATTGAAAACATCACTGTGGGCTTTTTCAACTTCATCAAAAAGAATCACGCTGTAAGGCCGGCGTCGCACTGCTTCGCTCAATTGTCCTCCCTCATCATAACCAACATATCCTGGAGGTGCTCCAATCAAGCGCGCAACCGTGTGTTTCTCCATGTACTCGCTCATATCAAGACGGACAATTGCATTTTCATCATCAAAAAGAAATTCAGCGAGCGCTTTAGAAAGCTCCGTCTTTCCAACACCCGTTGGCCCGAGGAACATAAACGATCCAATGGGCCGATTCTCTTCCTGCAAGCCAGCGCGCGCGCGGCGCACGGCATTTGAAACGGCTTTGATCGCTTGTTTCTGACCGACGACACGCTCGATGAGACGCTCTTCCATCTTGATTAGTTTTTGCCGCTCTCCCTCTTGCAAGTTAGAAACAGGGATTCCAGTCCAGACCGAAACAACTTTTGCAATGTCCTCTTCAGTCACCTCTTCCTTGAGCAAAGCCTGCTGCCCGCTCTTCGCCATCTTCGCATTGTGATCTTCAAGTTGCTTGGTCAATTCGGGAATGCGGCCATATTGAATTTCACTGGCTTTTGCAAAATCTCCTTCCCGCTGCGCTTTGGCCAAATCATTTTTGAGACGCTCGATCTCTTCATTCAACTTTTGAGATTTTCCAATCTCTTCCTTTTCCTTTTGCCATTTGGCTTTGAGGGTGGAAGCTGTCTCTTTGATACCTGCTAATTCTTTTTCTAATTTTTCAAGGCGCTCTTTGCTTGCGGCATCTTTTTCTTTGCGCAAGGCTTGCCTCTCCATTTCCAGCATCATGATCGCTCTCTCTTGCTGATCGATTTCTGTCGGCATCGAATCAAGCTCGATCTTCAATCGTGATGCCGCTTCATCAATCAGATCGACTGCTTTGTCGGGCAAGAAACGATCGGAGATGTAGCGATGAGATAAGATCGCGGCTGCAACCAGCGCTGCATCTTGAATCCGGACGCCATGATGAATTTCGTAACGCTCTTTGAGTCCACGCAAAATCGCAATCGTATCTTCCACGCTTGGCTCCTCGACCATCACCGGCTGAAAGCGCCGCTCCAGCGCGGCATCTTTTTCGATGTACTTGCGATACTCGTCGAGCGTCGTGGCGCCAATCGTGCGCAACTCTCCACGCGCGAGTTGAGGCTTGAGCAAATTCGAGGCATCGACAGCTCCCTCCGCGGCACCAGCGCCCACGATGGTGTGAAGCTCATCAATGAAAAGAATAATTTTTCCTTCAGCATCGGTCACTTCTTTTAAAAAAGCCTTGAGGCGATCTTCAAACTCACCGCGAAACTTTGCTCCAGCAATCATCGAGCCAAGATCCATCGCGATGATCCGTTTGTTCTTGAGCGACTCGGGCACATCGCCGCTCACAATGCGGCGAGCGAGACCTTCGACAATCGCGGTCTTGCCAACACCAGGCTCACCGATCAGGACCGGATTATTTTTGGTGCGCCGTGAAAGCACCTGCATCGTCCGGCGAATTTCTTCATCGCGCCCGATCACTGGATCAATTTTTCCTTGTCGTGCGAGCTCCGTTAAATCGCGCCCATATTTTTCGAGTGATTGATATTTTCCTTCCGGATTTTGATCGGTCACACGCTGACTGCCGCGGACCTCGACGAGCGCTTTCATCAGCTTGTCGCGAGAGATGCCTTGATCTTTGAGCAACGAAGAGGTTTTATTTTTTTCTTCGCTCAAGGCGAGGAGATAATGCTCCGCGCTGAGATATTCGTCTTTCAGTTTTTCCTGCTCTTGCTCCGCGCGATCAATCGTCTTGCGAAGATCGTTGCCAACAAAAGGTTGCGCCCCTCCTTGAACCCGAGATCGGCCTGCAATCTGGGTTTCCAGTTGAGAGATCAAGAAAGAAGTTGCAACGCCAATTTTTTCAAGCAACGGTCGCGCCAATCCTTCGCTCTGCTGGAGAAGTGCCAGCAAAAAATGCTCATTGTCGATTTCTTGCTGACCATACTTGGAAGTGAGATCAAGAGCGGCTTGAAACGCCTCTTGCATTTTCACGGTGAATTTATCGGGACGCATAGGAAAGAAAGGCTGTAGGAAATTTAACTTGAAGAAAAACTCTTTTTTACATCATCTAGGCTATAAATAATTTTGTTTAAAAACCAAGTTCATTTTTTTGACATCAATAAAAAAGCTTTTTAGAAATTCAAATTAATTTTCCATGAAAAAATACCTACAGCCTATAGCCTACAGCCTACAGTCTGTTTTTTTCCTCTTCCTCACGAGCTGCGCCCATCATGCTCTCCCGCCCTACGAGCGACCTTTACCGAGAGCCTCTGTAGAAAAAGTTCGCACCACTGCCTACACACACACTGAAGCAGATCATTGCAAATATGGTTACTGCACAGCGCTTGGCACCAAGCTACGACATGGAAAAATCAACAGCGCCGCTGCTGACTGGTCGCGCTGGCCGGCAGGCACGAAATTTCGAATCAAAGCAACCGGAGAAATTTTTGTCGTCGATGACTATGGTTTTGCACTCGCTGGCACCAACACGATCGACCTTTACAAACCGACGCGTGCTAAGATGAGGGAGTGGGGCGTGCGACGTGTGACGATTGAAATTTTAGAATGGGGCGATCCTTGGAAAAGTTACTTGCAACTCGTAAAAGTCAAAAGCTACCGCCACATCAAACGAATGATCGAAGAAATGGAACATTTTTATCCTGATCATCAGGCAAAAATGTGTCCCGTGGTGAGGAGCTGAGCCGGAGGCTGCTGCGCAGCTAGGCTGGAGGCTGTAGGCTGTAGGAAAAAACTTTTTGAAATCAGCTTCCGTTGACTTGACTCGAGAGACGCTGACAAATTGGGTTGAGCAATGGGGTCAGTACCAGATAATTTGCAGACGCAGTCGCAAATTACGGGACTGACCCGCTTGCTCTGGAAGTTATCTTCTCTAATATATCCGTTCCGCTGAACAGATATATTAATTATTTTTCACTACCATCTACTTCATTGGCATTGGCAGGAGTCGCAGGAGCCTCAACAACATTGAATTGGAAGGTTAGAGTCTTGGGTGTAGCGTGCAGCGTATCGTTGAGTATAAAAGTCAAAGTTGTCTTCCCTAAACCAACGGCTTGAAAAGTATAATAAATTGGAAATTTTTGTGAGATTGCGGGTGATTCTTTTTTTGGCAGAAACGGCCAAGCATCTCCATCATCCCACAATCCTGGAAGGGTTTTCATATTCTCGTTATCTTTTTCAAAAGACCAAGGATTATTCCATACATAATCTTTTATTACCGGGTCATAGGATGCCTCTATCCTCGTTGTTCCTAGATAAATTCCAACGCCTGCATTTTCTGGGATCGTGATGACATTCTGTGCTGTTGTGTTTTCTACTGCATCATGACTCGTCACAATAACAGGGTGATCAAGAGCATGATCAAAACGATCTGCGTCAACTTGATCAAGAGTCTTCGTTAAAGGAACAAAAGTCTCTTGCACTTGCGGGAACATGGCTGCTCCAATAAAATTTAGATTCATCCCAGTTTGTGAATCATCACTACCCGCTGGAAGTGGCGTTATAATATTATTAAGAACATCAGGAGGCAGCTTATAAGGCACTACTGTCGGCAATCCGCTTGGCGAGACGCTCCACTCAGGATCAGCACTTAATCGCTGCATAAAAAATCCAAAACTTAAAACGAGTGAAAGAAAGAGTGCTGTAGTTTTTGTTTTCATAAAATTATTGTTTATTGTTTTCTCTGCATGATAAGGAAAATTTTATTGCTCTACCCAACGACCATGCTCGCGGATCAGCTCCACAAGACGCTCAACAGCCTCTGCTTGAGGAATATTAAACTTCACGGCCTTCTTGCCGACATAGAGATTAATCTTTCCGGGAGCACCACCGACGTAGCCAAAATCGGCATCAGCCATTTCTCCAGGACCGTTTACGATGCAACCCATGATTGCAATTCGAACTCCCTTGAGATGTCCCGTGGCGGCCTTAATGCGAGTGGTCGTCTCTTGCAAATTGAAAAGCGTGCGCCCACACGAAGGGCAAGCAACATAATCTGTTTTAAAAATGCGAACTCCTGCCGCTTGCAAAATATTGTAAGCCAACCGCAGAGAAGCCCCAGGAGCCTCTTCCCGCCTAATTAGAATCGCATCTCCAATTCCATCACAAAGCAACGATCCTAAAACCGTGGAAGCAGCGAGGAGATTGTTAATAAAGTTTTCTGATTTTTCTGCATTCACTTGAAGCGTATCCTTCAACAAAATCGGATGCCTCGCTGAAATCCGCGCAGCCAGCAGGCGCAAAGCCGCAATCGGCGCCATCTCGATCCCATCACGCACGGTGACAAGCTGAGGATCTTTTTCTTTTTCTAAAATTGCGACTTCTTCGTCAGAGCGGGGATCAATTTCGCGCAGCGGCAAATCTTCAAAAATAAGTTCCGGTTGATACTCTCCGAGTTCTTTTATTTTGTGAGCGACGGCTTCATAAGTAGTACGTGACACCACCACGCGCACTGTTTCTTCATCGCCAAGCGCGATGGAGTTGAGAGTAATTTTTTCTGAAACACGCTTTTGATATTCAAATAATGGCCAGCTCGGTAAAATTTGACTCCACTGCTCTTCCATCTCCCATCTTCTATCTTCCATCTTCGCGCGCTCTACGAGCGCGCGAGCCACCGGAATCTCATACTTACTATCTTCCGTTAACGAAACACGAATCGTGTCGCCGATTCCATCAGCCAAAAGCGATCCAATTCCAATCGCGCTCTTGATCCGACCGTCTTCCCCATCGCCGGCTTCGGTAACTCCTAAATGAATGGGATAATTCCAATCATCTCCTTCTTCATTCAAGCGTGCCACGAGCAGTCGATAAGCCGCGATCATGACTTTGGGATTGGAAGCCTTCATCGAAAAAACAAAATTGTGATAGTCAAGATCACGCGCGATGCGCGCAAATTCGAGCGCGCTCTCCACCATACCGCGCGGCGTATCGCCAAAGCGATTCATGATGCGATCGCTGAGTGATCCGTGGTTCGTACCGATGCGCATGGCAACACCTCGTTCTTGACAGCGTTTTACAAGGGGAGTAAAACGTGCTCGGATCCGCTCCAATTCAGCTTCGTACTCGAAGTCTGTATATTCACGCACATTAAATTTTTTAGAATCTGCAAAATTGCCAGGATTGATACGGATTTTCTCAACCCACAAGGCTGCTTCCATCGCCGCTTCTGGTTTGAAGTGAATATCGGCCACGACCGGAATATCGCATTTTGCAGCGACCAATGCTGCTTTGATATTTTTTAAATTAGCAGCATCCTTCACCGTTGGAGCAGTAATACGAACTAATTCACATCCAGCCTCCACAAGCTCCAAAGCCTCATGAACACAAGTTTCCGTGTTCATCGTATCGGAGGTCAACATCGACTGAACACGAATCGGATGATTGCCTCCCATCGCGAGAGATCCGATCGTTACGACGCGCGAAGGTCGACGTTGATAATGGTAGAGGCTATTGCAGTAGGGCATTAAGAAAATTTAACCGCAAAGAATGCAAAGAAAAAGAAGAATAGCCGCAAAGGAACGCAGAGAACGCAAAAAATAAAAAAACGAGAGAAGCAAAGCCTCTCTCGTTTTTCGAATAATCTAAAAAATATTTTAGAATCCAAACAATGGCGGCCACTTATCGGACACTGGAATTGGAATTTCATCAACAACCTGAATCGTAAACTGGATCGTCTCCACAGGATTCTTCCAGGGCGAGGAACCATCAATGTTTCGAACTGTAGAGTTAGAATAATAATATTTTTTGAAGGTTAAAGTTGTCGTTCCTGATTTGTTAGGGAAGAAGCTCCAATTGTAAGACGTTTGCTTTGTCTGCCACCCACCAATTGCCTTGCCTCCATTTGAAAAAGGAGCATGAATTGTATCAATAGGTGATGAAGTCACCGTGAGTACATCATTTTCAACACCACCATTGTCATACTCCCAACGGTAGCCATGTAAATCTCCTCCTCCACTGCAATAAACTTCTGAGTGACTTTCTTCTCCTTGGAGTGAAACTTGGGTGTCTTGATTTAAAAGGACGGAGATCGGATGATCTGGTGTATTGGCCTGCTCTTCGTTAAGAGAAACAGGCAAATAATCATAAGTTCCAGCCATTAAGGATCCACCTGCAACAACAAGCACTATTAGAGAGAGAACAGTAAATATTTTTTTCATAAAAGAAATCTACGCAAAAAGTCTCCTCTGTCAAAAAAAGATCTTCTTTTATTTTTCCTCACCTTGCGAAGAAGGAACCTCACATTGCGGCGCAAACTTCATCACAGCAGAAGTTGGCTCTCCATTTTTTTCGCGATGCATCCACGGAAGATCAAGCAGATCAAAAAAGCTGACGTAAATCATAAATCCAATGAGGAGAGCCGCACATCCATTTTGGATCCATTCGAGTACACGGTGTTGCAACGGCCTTCGAATGATGGTTTCAATAATGGCTAACAAAATATGCCCGCCATCGAGAACGGGGAGCGGGAGCAAATTGAGCAACGCCAAATTCACATTGAGCACGACGCTGAACCAAAGCGCCAAGCGCCATCCCATTGGATTTTGAAACAACATGTAGTAAATACGCATGATGCCGACAGGCCCACTAAGGTGTTGCAATGTTATTTCGGAATGAGGCGTCGCCACCGCAGAGATTGTCTCCCACATCGTTGCAACGCTTGCCATAATTTGATCAACAGGCGTTGGATGAGTCAGTGTCATCATCCCACGCTGATCCCAGTAAATGCCAAGCCGCGCCTCTTTTTCTCCAACAGGAACCTGAGGCGTAATGCTCACGTTAAAAATTTTAGAACTGTCGCGATTGATTTCTCGGCGCACTGTCAGCGTGACCGGCTTGCCAGGAGTTGCTTTCAAAATTTCTGCCAACGCAGGAAGGCTCAATAATTTTATGCTGTTAGCAGCTAGAATTTGATCATGCGGCTCCAAACCAGCTTCAGCAGCAGGACTCCCTTTGACGACTTGAGCAATCATCGGCGTCATCGCGGGAAGAAGCTGGATCTGTCGCAAATTTTTTCTCCCCCATCCTTGCCGCGGTTGCACACACGGTTCTATCTCCACTGTTTTTTCTACACCATCGCGCTCAAAGCGAATCGGAATCAGCGGCGACTGGCTTGTAGCCACATTCCAAGCCACACTATCGCTCATTTTCCCCATGCCCGTGATGCGCGTCACAGGATGTCCATTCACCGACAAAATTTTATCGCCCGGTTGCAATCCAGCTTTCGCAGCTGGCCCTTCCGGCAAAACATAACCAACCACAGAAGTCCTCTCTGCTTCACTCACCGGACGACCAACTTTCCAAACAATGCAGGCAAAAACAAAAGCGAGCAATAAACTAAAAACAGGCCCTGCTGCAGCAACGATGATTTTATGCAGCGGAGAAGCGAGTGGCAGATCTTTGTAATCGTTTTCCGTTTTTCCTTCCAACGCCTCCATGGGAGCGAGTTGCGGAATGGCCACAAAGCCGCCAGCGGGAATGGATCCCAAGCGATACTCCACTCCATCAATTTTTTTTGACCAGATTGGCTTGCCAAACCAAATAGCAAACTTTTCGACAACGAGCCCACAGGCACGCGCTGCCAGAAAATGTCCCAACTCATGAACCACAATCATGAGGTTGAAGAGAAGAATCACTTCGAGAGAGATCCCGACGATGGAAAAAAGAGAAGCTATCATAGGAATGGAAAGATACTTCATTCTAATCCAAAAGAAATTTAATTTTTAAACTTCTCTCAAATTTTCTTTTCTAAGCGAATTCAAAAAATCTTGATACGCATGTTTAATTCCTGATTCTAAATCAAACTGCGGTCGCCAGCCTGTTGCCAAGAGCTTTCCGCTATCCATCAGCTTGCGCGGCGTTCCATCCGGACGCGTCGTATCCCAAATGAGCTCACCTTGGAAGCCAGTAATTTTTGCAATCAACTCAGCAAGCTCGCGAATTGTCACGTCAGAGCCGCTCCCCGCGTTAATCCAATCGGGAGGATTTTCCATTTCTAAAACGGTGAGGAGCGCTGAGGCCAGATCATCAACGTGAAGAAACTCGCGCCGACTTTTTCCCGTTCCCCAAAGGGTCACGGAAGGCGCCTTAGCCTCAACGGCCTCATGAAATCGACGCAGGAGCGCAGGGAGAACATGCGAATTTTCTGGATGATAATTGTCCCCAGGTCCGTAAAGATTGGTCGGCATCGCCGAATGAAACAGAACGGCATACTGCTGCCGATAAAATTGACATAGTTTGAGTGCAGCAATTTTTGCAATCGCATAGGCCTCATTCGTTGATTCGAGCGGGGACGTGAGGAGACATTCTTCTTTCATCGGCTGCGGGGCCTCGCGCGGATAAATGCAGGAGCTCCCTAAAAAAAGAAGCCGCTTCACACCGTGACGATAGGCCTCATGAATCACATTGTGTGCACTTGCAAGATTTTCGTGAATGAATTCCGCAGGATAAGTGGCATTCGCATGAATCCCTCCGACGCGCGCAGCCGCAACGATGACGATATCCGGTTTTTCTTTTTCGAAAAAATTTCGTACGGCTCCCTGCTCGCAAAGATCAAGCTCCCGATGTGTTTTGAAAATGAGATTTTGAAAACCATGCGCCTGCAAAGCCCGTACCAGAGCCGATCCGACCATCCCGCGATGACCGGCAATATAAATTTTTTCAGAAAGATCTCGTTTCATTAGGGAGGCGTGATCAAAGAAGCAGAGGAAACTTTGCCAACAATTTCACGATGAGCTAACTCCTGCTTCGCGAGGTCGAGATCAGCCTCCGTCATAATCTTGACGAGATCTTTGAATTTAACTTTTGGTTCCCAACCAATTTGACGCTTCAATTTTGAAGGATCGCCAATGAGTAACTCGACCTCACTCGGCCGCTCGTAGCGGGCATCGTGAGCCACATATTTTTCCCAATCGAGATCAAGGAGCCCGAAACATTCTTGACAAAATTCTCGAATCGTATGCGTCTCTCCGGTCGCGCAGACGTAATCATCTGGTTTTTCTTGCTGCAGCATGAGCCACATCACCTCGACATATTCCTTGGCATAGCCCCAATCTCGCTTGGCATCAAGGTTTCCGAGGAAGAGCTTATCTTGCAACCCCATCTT
>VHCR01000022.1 GCA_016871655.1 Verrucomicrobiota bacterium | reverse complement strand
GATGCTCGCCTTCGTCGAGTATTACTTATACACTCCTCGGCTCTGCTTCTCGCTCCTTGTACTGCATCAATTTTATCTATTTTCAAGACACCCTCTAAGCCCTGGTGGAAAAATTTTCTGTAGCCTGCAGCTTGCAAGCTGTAATCTATTTGTATGAATGAAGGATTTTCAGTTCGCTCTCGACGTTACGCTGTTGTAGGCAATCCCAACTGCGGCAAGACAACTCTTTTTAATGCGTTAACAGGATTGCGCCAAAAAGTCGGCAACTATCCTGGAGTAACCGTTGAAAAAAAATCAGGACATTTTATTGGGCAACATGGTGAAAAAATTGAGCTCCTCGATTTGCCTGGAAGTTACAGCCTGAGTGCGCACGCTCCTGATGAGCGCGTAACGCGTAATGTGTTACTGGGGTTGCGCTCCGACACGCCACGTCCCGAGCGTATCCTTTGTGTGGTTGATGCTTCTCATTTGGAGCGAAATCTTTATTTCATCACACAAGTTTTAGAGCTTGGCCTTCCAACAATTATTGCGCTCAATATGATTGATCTTGCGGAGGCAGCAGGAATTTTTATCGATGCAGCAAAACTTTCAGAGCAATTGGGCGTTCCTGTCATTCCTTGTCAGGCCGATTGTCGAGAGACGCTCTTGCCTTTAAAGTTAGCGCTCAGTCGTGCTGAGATGAGGCGCAGTAGCTGGAAACTTTCTTTTCCTCAGACACTCATGCGTGCAGTTGATACGCTTGCTGCAAGCTCTCTTCGTGAAGCAGCAGCGGATCCTCTCATTCGTGTGAAATCGTTGCTCTTGTTGTTGGCTCCTGATGTTGAAATTGGATTATTGGCTTCAGAACTTCAGATGGCTTCAGCTCTTGGAGTAGCTCTAGCGCAGCGTGCGATGCTCGACCGTGAATTGCCAACATGGCGTGAAGACCTCATAGGAGTTCGTTACCATCACATCAATAAAATTTGCCAAATATCTCAAGGGCGCAGCACGATTTCTAATGATGCGATGACACATCGGCTCGATGAAATTTTAACGCATCCTTTTTGGGGGTGGGTTGGATTTTTAGGAATCATGAGTCTCATGTTTGTTTCGATTTTTGTTGTTGCGGCTTATCCAATGGATTGGATTGAAAAAGGATTTGATTTTTTAGGAGACGTAATCAAAGGAATTCTTCCTGCAGGAGATTTGCGAGATCTGCTTGCTGATGGTGTTGTGGCTGGTATTGGAGGGGTTATCACTTTTCTGCCACAAATTTTAGTCCTCTTCTTTTTTATTGGACTGCTCGAAGACACTGGCTACATGGCCCGCGCAGCTTTTCTAATGGATCGAGTGATGAGTAAAGTAGGGCTTCATGGAAAATCTTTCATTCCTCTCTTGAGTTCCTATGCTTGTGCGATTCCAGGCATCATGGCAACGCGAACGATTGAAAATTCGAAAGATCGACTTGTTACTATTTTAGTGGCGCCGCTGATGAGTTGTTCAGCACGGTTGCCTGTCTATGCTTTAATGATTGCAGCACTTTTTCCAGGAGGAACTCTTTCTATTTGGTTCAAGGGATTTCTCATGATGGGACTCTATCTTCTAGGAACAGTGGCTGCTTTGGGATTTGCATGGTTTTTCAAAAAAACACTTTTGCGTGGGGAGGCTCCTGTTTTTTTGATGGAGCTTCCTCCTTATCGATGCCCAGCGCTCAAGCACATTGTGATGCAAATGTTTTTTCGGGCGAACATGTTTTTCAAACGCGCAGGGACGGTCATTCTAGGAATTTCCATTTTGCTCTGGTTCTTGGCTAGTTTTCCAAAAATAAAAACAGAATCTCTATCTGGCGTGCCTGATAAAGCCGAACAACTCGAACAGAGCTACGCTGGACGATTGGGGCATTTTTTGGAGCCTGCGATTGCCCCGCTGGGCTTTGATTGGAAGATGGGGATCGGACTTGTAGCCGCACAAGCGGCACGGGAAGTTTTTATCAGCACCTTAGCGATTATTTATCATGTGGAAGGTGATGAAAAAGAAGTTAAAAAAAACAGCGCTTCTCTTCGCGAAAAACTATCACATGAAAAACGTGTGAACGGTCTTCCCGTTTATACGCCGTTAACGTGCATCTCTCTCCTCATCTTTTTTGTTTTTTCCATGCAATGCATCAGCACACTTGCTGTTGTGCGTCGAGAGACGAACAGTCTTCGTTGGCCGTTATTTCAATTTTGCTATATGACAGGAACGGCTTATTTTCTGGCTTTGCTCGTGTATCAGAGTGGTTTGCTCTTAGGTTTTTATTAAAGAAAGCAAATTAGATTCAGAGAGCAGAGAGAAACGCAAAAAATAAATCATGAGTGCTTCGCTTCAAACCACTATTGCGCTCATCCTTGTTGTCCTAACGGTTGTCGCTTTTTTTTATCGCTGGTTGAGGGATCGCAAAAAATCTGGCTGTGGAGGTGGGTGTGGTTGTTCTTTCAATAAAATAAAATTCCAGATGGAAGAAAAGAGGTTGACTAATATTGCATTTACTTATGCAAACACTGTTTTGTGCGATGGAGCCGGATCGCAGCTGCATCGTCTTTATGGAGTTTATGCACTCTCCAGGAGATTTAACGTTTCCTACTATCATTCACCGTTGAAAGAAATCGGATATCAAGGAGTGGTGGCTTTAGAAAAAAATGAAAATAGTGCTGAGTTATTAAAGCGGTACAACGACATTTTTAATATCCCTTCCGATATCGAGTTGCCAAAAAAATTTGAAATTATTTCCTTAGAAATAGGCGATGGAGAGGCCCTAGCAAAACTAGTTCAACATGCCCGAGAAAAGAAAAATAAATTTTTTCTCGTCGCTTTGGTATGCACGGCTCCTTTCAGTGACAGAAATCCAACGGTGTTTGAATGTGTGAAGCCGCTTTCTCCGTTTAAGAAAAAATCTTCTCCAATATTTCGTGTGGCCATTCATGTGAGGTGGGGAGACCTTCCGATTGGGCATGCCGAGCGGCTATTGCCAAATGATTACTATATCAAGGCTGCAACGAAAGTGATCGAACTGTTGGAAAAGGCGAAGATTCCTTTTGTCTGTGAATTACACACAGAGTTGCCGACAAAACCATTTTTAGTAACAGCCGATCACCATGGTATGAAAAATCGGATTGATCGATATCGTCCCGAAGAACCTGTGATGCTCACGCCAGAGCAATATGGGATTTCTGATTTTGACGCTATTCCTAACTTGCAACAACGTATTAATGAAGATCCGATTGAAACATTAGAAGCTCTGGCAACAGCCGATCTTCTCATGATGAGTAAATCTTCTTTTAGTTATTTGGCCGCTCTTTTTAATCAGGAGGGGAGTGTGCTCTACGCGCCGTTTTGGCATCCCCCAATGGCAGATTGGATAAAATGGAATCCTCCAATTCTTTTTACCGAAGCCTTTGAAGAATATTGCGAGAAGTGGAAAAAAATGGCCGCAAAGAATACAAAAAGCTATGAGAAGGAGTAACGGTTGACGAGTAGCGAATGGCGAGTTCTGAGGCAATATTTTACCCGTTACTCGCCACTTGTTACTTTTAATTTTTTAATTTCAAAACGGTAATCCCGGCATTCCTAGGCCTGCAGTTATTTTTCCCATTTCTGATTCGCTCAATTTTTTAGCATCAGCCATGGCTTGACGAACAGCGCTGAGAATTAAATCTTCCAACATTTCCACATCATCAGCAGAAACAACTTCTGGGGCAATTTTAAGAGATAAAATCTCGCCAGTGCCAGTGATCGTCACCGTCACGCGACCACCTCCAGAGGTTGACTCAATCTTGCGTTGAGCAAGCTCTTCTTGGATTTTAGCTATTTTCTTTTGTGCAGCAGAAGCTGCCTGCATCATTTTAGCAATATTCATAAAATTTCTTTTTAAATAAATCTCCTTCTGCGAACTACTACGTCGCTGTGGTGCTCACCGCTTCACGTATAAAATACGCTCAGCGTCTGCGCTCCTCGACTCCTTGTATTTCATCAGCATTAGATCTATTTAAAAAGAAATTTCGAGTTCGGAAATTTTTTAAAAGCATCTTGCTATGAGCTGGAATATCATTTCTTCATGAAGCCACAAGCGCCACGTTCGAATAATGTTGGTCTCACTTACGCTAGTGAGCTTTTTCAAGATGATCTTGGATCTCACTTGCAGCGTCTTTATGGGGTCTATGTCCTAGCTCGATATTTGAAGATAAATTATATCCACTCTTCCATTTCTAATTTCAACGATTCAGAGATGAATCAAAAAAATTCTCATGATGTGGAGATGGCTAATAAAATTTTTGAGATACCCTCAGATGTAGTTCTTCCAAGCGTTGTAAGAGTTTGTATGACGAAAGAAACAACATTCAATTTTTTATCGGGCGTCAAACAGCAAGCCAAGCATGATTCACATTTTCATTTAATAAAATTGGGAAATCCTTTGCCTTTAATTAAGGAGATCCCGGAGCTCTGGGATTTTGTGGAAGAAGCAATTTCTTTTAAAAAATCTCACAACAATGATTTTTTAAAAGTAGCGATTCACCTGAATAACGCTGATTTCTTTTTAATGAGGGTAGCGGAAATTTTAAAAAAACATCAGATTCCGTTTGAATGTTCTCTTCTTAGTGATTTTCCCTTGTCTCGTTTGGTTGCGGATTTAGAAAAAGTGCCTTCTCTTCAAAAGAGCATCAATACTCATCCCATAGCGATTTTGAAAGCGATAGCATCTGCTGATCTTTTCATCATGAATGCTTCTTCGATCAGTTTTGTGGGAGGTCTTATCAATTTCAAGGGAAGTGTTGTAGTTCCTTCCTTTGTTCAGCCACAATTATCTCGCTGGGTCAAAGAGGATGAAGAGTTTGAAGCAACAATAGAAGATTGTTGTCAAATGTGGAAAAGTGCCCGCAGATTTACTCCCACAAAAAATCTTTTATTTTCTCCCGCTCACTCGACTCTCCCACTAAAAAATCTCGCTATTACTTACGATAATACATCGCTCATGGATGGGTCAGGCTCGCAGCTTTGTCGCATTTACGGGATTTATGCGTTAGCTCGAGAGTTGAATATTTTTTATTACCACTCGCCACTCCAACGAATTGGATATCAAGGAGTGCTTGCGCTAGAAAAAAATGAAGAAAACTTAGAATTACCAAAACGCTATTGCCAGAAATTTCAGATTCCTTCTGAAATAGATATTCCCTCTCATGCGCAAACAATCAACTTAACGTTAGCCAATCAACGAGCGCTTGCGTATATCAAAGAAGAGGCTGAGCGGCATCCAGAAAAATTTTTCTTAGTTAAGATTGCTAGCGCCATGAGCATGGTAGACCGTAGGCCGGCGATGCTAGAAGCGGCTCGCGTGCTTTCTCCATTCAAAAAACAATACTCTTCCGTGCTGCGAATTGCGATTCATGTGCGATGGGGAGATTTGCCAATTGGTTACTCGAAGAGGCTGCTTCCCAATCAATATTACATCGCAGTTGTTAAAAAAATCGTGGAGATTCTGAAAAAAAGAAACATTTCTTACGTTTGTGAATTACACACAGAGCTTCCGGAAAGCGCGCTAACAATTACTCCCGAGCATTATGGCGTAGAAAAACGACTGCAAGAAGAGACCACTTTAGATCCTGCATTTTTTAAAATAAAGGAGTTCGATGAAATTCCAAAATTGGAAAAATTTTTGAATGAAGATCCGCTTATAACCTTAGAAAAATTAGCGACATCAGATATCTTAATCATGAGCCGCTCAGCCTTTAGCTATCTAGCTGCGATGTTCAATCAGGCCGGAACAGCTGTCTATGCTCCTTTTGAGTACCCACCAATGCCGGGGTGGTTGTATCCGCTTCCTGAGCAAATTTTTGAAGAGCAGCTGAAGGAGTTTTGTGAAAAGTGGAAGGGGAAAAAGTAAAGAGTAAAGAGTGTTTTTAGATTAAAATCAGATTCACACTGTGAATTTCATTCTTTCACAGGATGTCTTTTCAGAAAAACATATCACAGAAATTTCTCTCACTCTTCACAACCGTTACTGCAAGGTCACAATTTCCCCTTTAAAAATTTCTAGAGCTTCTTGAATAAGTGGATCGTTTTTAAAATTAGCCAAAGCTTCAGGAGTGAGTGGTGTTCCAGTGACAGGGGGATCGGAAGGTGCTTTGGAAGAGACTTTGGGGGCTGCTGGTTTAGTTGGGGCTGGTGCGGGAGATGAGAAAGAAATTTCTTCTTCGATGATTTCTTCATGCAATTCTTCAGCTAGTTCTTCGCCGGTGAATTGAGGCACGAGTTCCATCGGTCTACCACAATTTTTGGAGAGGCATTCTTGGATTTTTTTGCGAGCTTGCGGCCAGAAAAGTGTTTCGGTCTGCGCTTCGCAGGAGGGAGGGAATTCAACAATGATTTTGTTATCGCGTTGTTCCAAAAATTTCCCTGACGGCATCCATCCAAATTTTAATTTTGATTCGGTCGAGAGTTGTTCGGCAACGGCGGTCCAAACATTAGGCCTTGCTTCGCAGGAGTTAAAGTTGGAAGTTGAAGTTGAAGTCAAGGCAGAGTCATTCGCAGTATTGTTATTTTCAACATCAACTGGTGATTTAATCTGTTGTGAAATGATTTTCTGCGTGCTGAAAACTTCTGGTGATTGATCAGGATTAGCAATTTTTGGAGTAGTTGAGTTTTTCTTCTCTTCAACTTCAACTTTCAACTTCAACTGCGGCAAAGCTGATTGCTTTGCCGCTTGTGGATCTGCCAAATCTGAAAGCGCATCAAGCACATCGCTGAGGCTCACTTCTTGGAGTAAGTGAATCGCTTTGATGATGATGATATCGAGTTGTAATTTTTTATTGGTGGACCAGCGTAAGCGGCCTTCGGCGTTGCCGAGCTCTTCCAAAAGAGAGAGGAGTTTTTCGGTAGAGACTAAGGTTCCTAACTTGGCAAAAAAAGAATCGTCAGAAGTTGGAGAAACTTTTTCAACCAAGAGATCGCGCACAAAGCCTATGAAATCAGCAAGCAAACGGGAGAGATCTTTTCCTGCATTGCTTTGTTCGAGGAGGAGAGCAAGTGCTGTTGGAGTATCATTTTGAAATACTGCTGTTGCTAACTGATGTACGGTTTCGCGTGGCGTAAATCCAAAAACTTCTTGAACATCACTAGCTTCAATTTTATTTCCGCAAAAAGAAACAACTTGATCGAGCATCGACTCGGCATCACGTAAGGCTCCGTCGGCACCGTGAGCCAATGCTTGGGCGGCTTCTGGAGTGAGGTTGATTTTTTCTTTTGTCGCGATTTCAAGCAGATGTTTTGCCATCAGCTCTTCAGAGAGGCGATGGAGATCAAAACGTTGGCAACGACTCACAATTGTAGCAGGAACTTTTTGTGCTTCCGTGGTTGCAAAAAGAAATTTCACATGAGGTGGAGGCTCTTCCAACGTTTTCAGAAGCGCATTGAAAGCCGCGGTGGTGAGCATATGGACCTCATCGATGAGGTAGATTTTATATTTTCCTTGTGCTGGTGCAAAAGCTGCATTCTCACGAAGTGTCCGAATGCTCTCAACACTGTTGTTGCTAGCACCATCGATCTCAAGAACATCGAGGTTGCGGCCTTCTGCAATTTCGAGACATGCATCACAGACACCGCAAGGATCAATCGTCGGGCCTTTCACACAGTTGAGAGCTTTGGCAAAAATGCGTGCAGTCGATGTCTTGCCGACACCTCGTGGCCCAACAAAAAGATAAGCCTGCGCTAGACGATTTGATGTGATCGCATTTTGCAACGTCTGAATAATCGGTGCTTGTCCGACTAGCTCAGCAAATTTTTGAGGCCGATATTTTCTAGCAAAGACGCGGTAGCTCATAGAGAGTTGAAGTTAAAAGTTGAAGTTGAAGTAACAAATTATTTGATGTTGGTTTGTGTAAAAAAGGGACACTCCCATTATTGCAGCAATATTTTAAGGCTAAAAACGGTAAATTCAAAACTTCAACTTCAACTAGTCACTTTCACTTGATTGAGAAGCCCGTTGCTTTGCAGCAGGCCTCTCAATCAATGCATACGCATTGTGATTGTGGATTGATTCGAAGTTTTCTGCTTCGACGCGGTACCAAATAATGTTGGAGTCTTTTTCACAGCGCAGGGCAACATTGCGAACAAGATCTTCGACAAAAACCGGATTAGCGTAAGCTCGTTCCGTAACAAATTTTTCATCCGGACGTTTCAAAAGCGTGTAGAGCTCACAACTGGCGGCATCTTCAACGCAGCGAATCATCTCTTCAATCCACATCGCTTTTTTACAGCGAACGGAAAAAGTGACTTCACCACGTTGGTTATGGGCTCCCGCTTCGCTGATGGCTTTGGAGCAAGGACAGAGAGTCGTGACCGGAACGATGACGGTGACGACAAAATCAAAATGATCTTCTTTATTTTGTTTTGAAAGAGTCGCGCTAAAACGGACGCGATAATTGATGAGTGATTTCGCTTTGCTGACAGGAGCTTCTTTTTCGAGGAAAAAGGGAAATTCAAAATCGGCATGAGCCTGCTCTGCATGAAGCTTGCTTATGAGCTCTTCCAGGATTGTGCGAATATTGAGAACATGAAGCACAGGACCGTGTGAGTTGAGGACTTCAACAAAGCGACTCATGTGAGTCCCTTTAAAATGATGGGGAAGATCAACGGTCAACTGAATTGTGGCGATCGTGCTTTGAAGATGTTCTGTTTTTCCATCTTCGTGACGATCACGAATTTGAATCGGATAGCATAAATTTTTGACGCCAACGCGATCGATTGGAAGCTGGCGACTGTCAGCTTCGCTTTGTATGTCGTGTAACGTAGTGGCGTCAATTTTTTTTAAGCTCATAAGACAAAATAGAGAGGCAATACAAGGCTGCTGTTTCTGTTCGAAGGACGATAGGACCAAGTGAGACCGCCTTGCAGTCTGCATGCCGTGCGAAGGCATATTCTTCTGGAGTAAAATCGCCCTCAGGGCCGATGAAGATGGTAGCAGAAGAAAGGGGAGGTATTGCAACTTTTTCAACGGAAGAAAAAATATTTTTCATCGGAGTGGCTTCTTTTTCTAGCGAAGCGATGAGGCGAAGTTGGTCAGGATTTATTTTTTTTAAACGCTCTAATGTTTCTGCTAGTGAGCAAGGAAGCTCTACCATCGGCATCCAATTTTGGCGGCACTGTTTGCAGGCTTCTAGCGCGATTGACTGCCAACGTTCTTGTTTTTTTCTCGCATCATTATGATCGCGTAAACGAACAATCGTACGATCCGTGATAAGTGGAATGATTCGTGCAGCGCCAAGCTCAACGGCTTTTTGAATAATGAGATCCATGTTGCTGCCTTTTGGAATCGCCTGTGCCAGCGTGATGGCAGTTGTGGAACGCGATGTCATGCGAGACTCGCTGATTTTTAACGAGAGGCCTTTTTTATGAGATGCTTCAATGATTGCATCTGCCTCACGACCGGCTCCATCAAAAACAACAATCTCATCTCCAGACTGCAACCGCAAAACACGCTGGGCATGATGAGTCTGAGCCTCATCCAGTTCAGCCGTGTGCCAGTGGTCAGGTGGTAAATAAAAACGATTCACAGAGATGGAGAAGAACGGAATTATAGTTGTAGCCTGTAGTCTGTAGCCTGGAGGCTAATAAACTCGCTCACCGCTTCTTGCCACGATCTCAGCGGCTTGCCGTATAGCATTGCAAACTTTGTGGTATCAAGTGCAGAATGTTGCGGACGCTTGGCGATGAAATTTTTCATTTCTGAAAGTTGGAGGGGGGCAACGGTTGTAGTGAGCAAAGGTATGCCAGCATGTGCAGCGACTTTCAAAGCGTGCTCGCCATACTCACGCCAGGAGCAGATTCCAGAATTACAAAGATGGTAAACTCCGCCTTGAAACTCTACTGAGGCTGCACATTGCGGCGTCGCTGTGGTGCTCGCTTCGTCGAGTATGCCAATACACTCCTCAGCTGCGCTCCTCGACTCCTTGCACTGTTTTGTCTCAGCGAGTTTGAAGGCGGAATTTTTCTTTTGATTCAGAAAAACTTGGAACCAGTCACATAGATCTTTTGTAAAGGTTGGCGAAGAAGTTTTATCAGCAATCGCTGCGACATGATCGTTGGTCCGAGCTCGCTCAAGAATGTGATCAACAAAACTTGGTCGCTCAGGTCCAAATACCCAAGAGACACGAGTTACGAAGTGATGTGGAGAGGTGGCGAGCACCGCTTGCTCTCCCGCTAATTTACTCAATCCGTAGTGACTGATGGGGTTTGGCTGATCATTTTCGCTGTAAGCGCGATATAACGTTCCATCAAAAACATAATCGGTGCTCACTTGGAGAAAACGCGTTCCGAAATCAGAAGCTAGCTGTGAGAGCAAGCCTGGAGTGGTTGCATTGACCTTCATCGCTAAGTCAGGCTCTTCTTCGCAACGATCAACGTTTGTCATCGCTGCGCAGTTGATGAGGAAGTCATAAGGGGTGAGAGAAAAATTTTTTAATGTCTGAACGCACTGCTCAGGATGTTCGAAATCACATTCAGAGCGTGACAATCCAATGATTATTTTATTAGAGAGTGATTGCCATTCCTTCATTAAAGCAGCTCCCAGCCTGCCTCCGGAGCCCAAGATAAAGATGCGTGATTTCATAAATAAAACTAATAGCCACAAAAGAACACAAAGAAAGTTTTTAGAAGATGGAAGATAGGAGTTGTGGTCTGCTTCGCAGACAATTTAGAAAGTAAATGATTCAATTTGTTGCTAAGAATAGGAATCATCTTCTAATGTCAATCGTCAAAATCTTGCCGAAGGCCTCGACTTCTATCTTCTATCTCCCATCTTCTAATCGTTGCCACCAATTTCGATTTTCCAAATACCACTCCACGGTCGCGGCCAATCCTTCTTCCTGCTTCCAGCGCGGTTTCCAGCCGAGGTCGCGATGAATTTTGGAAGAGTCAATGGCGTAACGGCGATCATGTCCCAGGCGATCGGTAACGTAGTTGATGAGAGAGGCTGGTTTTCCAAGCTGTTTCAAAATAGCGTGAACGATGTCGATGTTTTTCCGCGTGGCATCGGCGCCGATATTGTAGACTTCGCCGGAGCGTCCATGAAGAAGAACCTGCCACAGGGCTTCGCAATGATCGGAAACATGAATCCAATCCCGCACATTCAGCCCATCGCCATAGACAGGGAGAGGTTTGTCATGCATTGCTGAGAGGATCATCAGGGGAATTAATTTTTCAGGAAATTGATAAGGGCCGTAGTTGTTGGAGCAGCGTGTGATCAGGACTTCCTGTCCGTACGTGTGATGAGCTGCTCCGGCTAAAAGATCAGCGCCTGCTTTGCTCGCAGAATAAGGAGAATTAGGATGAAGAGGTGTCTCTTCGGTGAAATATCCCTCCGGTCCCAGTGAGCCGTAAACTTCATCTGTAGAAATTTGGAGGAAGCGCTTCACATGATGCTGGCGAGCCTTTTCCAGCAAGATGCTTGTTCCATTGATGTTGGTGCGAATAAAATCTTGAGGAGAAAGAATGCTTCGATCGACGTGAGATTCTGCAGCGAAATTGATGACTGCGTCGAGAGGTTGATCTGTTTTTTGGTGTTCTTCTAAAAACAGTCTCTGCATGGCTGCCTCATCGGCAATATCAGCTCGTACGAAGCGATAGCGGGGATCGTTGGCAACAGAAGTTAAGTTTTCCTCATTCCCGGCATAGGTGAGGAGATCAATGTTAACAAGCGAAGTAACTTCAGGACGAGCAAGAGCCTGTCTGACAAATTCGCTTCCAATAAAACCACAACCTCCAGTGACGATGAGACGCATAAGTAACCAAAAAATAGCAAAAATATTTTTACCTACAACACTGAACTAGAGGTTGCAGGTTACAAAAAAACGGACGCACAAAAAATGCCGCGCACTGCGAGAGTGGGCGGCACTTCTTTAAAAGAGTTAGAAATTAAGCTTTGCTATGTTCTTCGATGTACTTGACAACATCACCGACTTTAAGAAGCTTTTCTGCATCTTCGTCAGGAACTTCAACGCCGAATTCTTCTTCAAAGGCCATAACAAGCTCAACTGTATCGAGCGAGTCAGCGCCGAGATCTTCAATAAAGGAAGCATCGAGAGTAGCTTGCTCTGCGGTGACGCCGAGTTGCTCTACAATGATTCCGCGGACTTTTTCTTCAATAGATTTATCAGACATGGTGTTTAATAATAAAATGGACTGGGGAAGAAAAGTAGAGATGTCTGGGGAACTTTGCAACAAAAAAGATTCTAATCTGAAAAAGTGCCTGTTGCCTCATAAGTTTTGACACCCGA
>VHCR01000021.1 GCA_016871655.1 Verrucomicrobiota bacterium | reverse complement strand
ATTCGATTGAACAATTTCCCTCTGGAAAAAAAATGGGAACACTCCTCGAACAGTGCGGTTTTGAGCAGGTGACGTTTACGCCGATGACGTTTGGTGTCGTGACACTTTATACTGCAACCGCGTTGCAGTAGTTTAAGTTTGAGTTTGAGTTTGAGTTATCAAGGCCTTCAGAAAGATAAAAATGCTTTTTTGCGAAGCCTGACTAACTCAAACTACAATACTCAAACTCAAACTTTCTTCTATGCCCAGCACCTTCACCCCTCTCCGCCACCGCATCTTTCGCTGTTTTTGGATCGTGAATCTCACTTCTAATATCGGAACGTGGATGCATATTGTCGCTGCAGCGTGGCTCATGACTTCGATGACAAGTTCTCCAACGTTGATTGCCTTGCTCCAAACAGCGCTGACGTTGCCTGTTTTCTTTTTCTCAATTCCTGGAGGGATGCTTGCCGATATTTTTTCCTTAAAAAAATTTCTCTGCTTCACGCAAACATGGATGGCAGTTGGTGCCCTGACTCTGACGCTTATGACGCTCTTTCATTTAGTGACTCCCTGGTCTTTATTGTGCATCACCTTTTTACTAGGCTCCGGAGCTGCACTCAACATTCCTGCTATGCAGACAGCGATCACTACCATGGTCCCTGCGGAAGATTTGCGCGAAGCGAGTACACTTAACAGCATTGGATTCAACACCGCTCGCGTTGTCGGCCCTGCCCTTGGCGGTTGCCTCGTTGCATTACGGGGGCCCGCCTTAGTTTTCATGATCGACACAATTTCTTTTCTCGGCGTTATCTTTTTTTTCTTATGGTTCTATCAGCATCCTCAGCAACCCTGCTCCTTTGGCGGCAACATCAAAAAAAGTTTTTCAGGATTTTCGAACATTATGGTTCACGCCCCTTTCCAAAATATTCTTAAAAGAACTGCTGCTTTTTTCTTTTGCGCTAGCATTATTTGGGCTCTCTCTCCCATCATTGCGAAGAATCGACTAGGAGAAGGAATTGCTGCCTACACCCATTTTGTCACCTGCTTAGGACTTGGAGCCGTTTTAGGAGGACTTTCGCTGGCCACACTGCGCGATCGTATTTCAGATGAAAAATTAACTTCCACTGTTTTGATCTTACTCTCTTTTTTATTGGGCCTTCTTCCATTCTTCAAAAATCATTTTATGATTTATGGAATCCTAATTGTTATTGGTTTCACCTGGATCACTTCAGCTTCCACATTTGTCAGCGCTGTTCTAAAAGCATTTCCCGATTCTCTCAAGTCGCGCGCTTTTGCACTTTATTGGGTCTGTTTTAATGGAAGCGTTGCATTAGGAAGTGCAACCTGGGGAAAACTAGCTTCCATTTTTCATTGTCGCCCAACCCTTCTTGCCTGCAGCGCTCTGGCACTAGTGGGAGCTTTGTTTTCCTTCAGATGGAAGGTGGAGGAAGTGAAGAAAGGCTATAGACTGTAGGCTGTAGGCTATAGGAAATTTTTAGATCGAAACTTCTCTTGAAAAATGATTTTAATTTATCAGAAAAAGTTTTCTTTTACTGAAGGCCTTGTCTTGACCTACAGCCTACAGCCTACAGCCTATCGCCTACAGCCTTTTTCTCTAGCTGATACAGCCACCAAACAAAAATAAATATTCATTTTCAACATCGAGTTAGATGCCAAGCAATCCCCTCTGCCACGGCAATAAGGAAGGCGCCTTAATATCCTTGGCAATGGCTTCCAGAGCGACTTTGGAGGCGATGATCGATGGATCTAAGTTTATTTCTTTGGCTTTCCGATCTCGCAAATCTTTCAAGTGTTGAAAACAATCTATTTCTTTTTTGGTAGGCCGTACTTTTTCAAAAATAATTTCTTTGGGCCACGCTTCTTCCGGAATAGTTAAAGCTTCCTCTAGCATGGCATGAAAACGAACCGCACGATCGGGAGAAAATTTCGAGGCATTCCATTTTTTTCCTTGAGCTGTTTGTTCAGCAACATGAAGCATCTCATCTTGAGACATCACATAAAAAGGCGGCTTATCCCAACGTTGCGCCTCAGCATCTCTCCATCGCCAAATAGCGCGAAGAATCACCCACGACCGCAGCGGCAATTTGAGGTAACCAGAAATCCGCCAGAGCATCTCTTCGTCACGTTGTTTGATGTCACGTGTTGCTTTCACCATCCGATTTCGTGATTGCGAAAACCATTCAAGGCGTCCTAGTTCTTCTAATTTTTCTTCCAAAATTTCAGCAAGCTCTTCCAAATAGCGAACATCATTTAAAGCATATTCGCTCATTTGCTTGGAAAGAGGCCTCATTCCCCAATTGGCCTTGCGAGAGGCTTTGGAAAGCTCCACATCAAAATATTTTTTGATCAAGGCTGCCAATCCCAATTGCGATTCACCACAAAGTCGCGCAGCAATCATCGTATCAAAAATCTGATCGTCGGGAAATTCCCCAGAACGACGCAGCAAGCGCAAATCATAATCAGCATCATGAAAAATGAGCCGCTTCCCTCTCAATGCTTCAAAAAAATCTAGCAATGGAAGCTTTGCTAACGGATCAAGGAGCTGTAGTTTTCCTGGCCAACCAATTTGAACAAGGCAAAGTTTTTCAAAATAGCAATGAAGACTGTCGGCTTCGGTATCTAGTGCGAGTTGAGATTGAGAAGCTAACTCTGTTAGAAACTCGCGAAAAAGGGGGGCTTCGGAAATGAGAGGCATCCTGAGTGATTATGGTTCAGCAACAAATTTTTCTGAACCTTCATGCGGCTCGTTAAGGGAGCGATGTCGAGGCTCACGAACCTGCGTATTTCCTGGCGATGGCAATGTTACAAAAGGTCCCCCTTGCAGCGGCGCCTCATTAGAAAACGCCACGTCAGGCATTTCACTAGGTTTGCCTTCGAGAGGAAAATCTTTTCTTAGCGGAAAATAGGGATACCCATCCCACATGAGGATGCGTCGCAGATCGGGATGGCCTTCAAAAATAATTCCCATCATGTCGTAGACCTCACGCTCATGCCAGTTAGCGGTTGGCCAAAGATCATTCACCGTAGGAATTTTTGGATCAACTTCTGGAAGCCGGCATTTCAAACGAAGAGCAATATGATGCTTGATTGAATAAAGTTGGTAGACCATTTCAAAACGCATCTCTTCTCCAAAGTGATCAACACTCGAAATATCAAGGAGCATCTCAAACCCAAGCTCATCACGGCAGAAGCGAGCAAGCTCGTGGAGACGTTCTGAAGCAACATTAAAAGTTGTTTCGCCGCGAAATTCTTTTTTGTCTAAAATATCAGACGAAAATTTTTCTTCAATTTTTTGTACAGCTTCAGGAAGAGTCATGGAAAATAAATTATAACGATTTTAACAAAGCACGTTTTTGATCAAGCAGCGAATGTTCTGTCATGATTTTATTTTGAAGTTTCATGAGCCCGTCAAGAAGAGCCTCTGGGCGTGGAGGACAGCCCGAAATGTAAACGTCGACTGGAATTACTTGATCCACTCCTTGCAACACCGAATAGCTACGGTACATACCGCCACTCGAGGCGCAAGCTCCCATCGCAATCACCCACTTTGGCTCAGGCATCTGTTCATAAATCCGTTTCACCGAAAGCGCCATCTTGTAAGTCACCGTTCCAGCAACAATCATGACATCGGATTGACGCGGCGAAAAACGCATGACCTCAGCGCCAAATCGCGAAATATCAAACCGCGACGAAGAAGCTGCCATCAGCTCAATGGCGCAGCAAGCCAATCCCATCGGCATCGGCCAGAGAGAATTTTTCCTCATCCAGTTGATCGCCGCATCAAGCTTCGTAATGATGATGTTCCCTTCGATTTTAGAATCGTAGGCGACAGGCTGAGTGACAATTTTTGGTTGATGCATGGAAAGATGTTAGCGAGAGTTAGAGGTCACGACAAGAAAGAAGGAAACATAATTGAGTTCATTGATATCCAAGATAGAAAATAAATTTTAAAATAGAATAAAAAGAACAATCAACCTTCTGAAATTTATTTGGGGTAAGAGTGAATCGAGTTATTTCAACTGTTGGAAAATGTCTTTTCAGAATCCTTCTCGGATTTTTCGCCCGAGACTGCTCCTAAAGACTCTAAAAAAAAGATGCTAAGATTTTTCTCCGGTACCCCTGAGAGGAGCTGCTCTCTTAGGCACAGGGGACTCTTCTGGCAAATTCATTTTTAACTTTAAAAGCTCTTGTTCTGCTTTGATCTGTTCAGAGTAAGCATCGAAGATTGCTAGAAATTTCTCATCATCTTCATTCCAAGCTTTTAAGAATCGCCTTCCAGTAGCAGCATGATCTGCTGAAGCAACGCCTAATCCCAGTTCTCCTACCGCAGTCCAGGTGCTCGCTGCTAGCTCCACCAAAGCTTTTTGCCAGGCTTCAGTGCGGCGCAGGCCGTTTTCCGTTGTTTCTTCCACCTTTGCTTTTAGTTCATTTAAAAGGCGGCAGGTTTCCAGATCAGAAGCTGAAGGAGTCTCTTCGGTAGGATGAGGCGGCCGTGGGGACTGTGAAGGAGATTTTAAAAAAGTCCCGTATTGGCTTCTAATACGAGAAGGCTCGGAATTTGTTCTTACTTGAAGAGACACTCTCCCAAAAGGAAGCGGCGCTGGGAAGCTCTCTTCTTTTATTGCATTATTTAAGGGTGTTCTTTCTTGTGCGCGAGAAACCTCCGGCTGAGGCATATGCTGAGCAAAATTAACTCTTAGGCCGAGAGGATCCATTTTTAGAATAGATGGTGATTATGCTCCGTAACTCTTAGAAAATTTTTTTTTGCCATTTTCTTCAAGGTTCTCTTCTTTGACTTCAGAAGCTTCTTCTAGCTTGCTTGTTGAAGCCATGTCATTTTCTGTTGTGTGAGAAGGTTCCGCTGCAACTTGAACAAAAGTCATTTGAAGGTCAGCTAAAATTTTATTAAGAATGGTCTCTTCATCTTGCGAAAGATTGCCGCGAGTCTTTTCACGAAGTAATTCTAAATGGTCAATAAATATGCGAGCTGCTTCTAAATTAACAAGAGTCTCACCAGTTGAAGGGTGAGGAATTTTCCCCAAAGCAAAAGCTGCTTGTTGAGCCTGCACCATGATAAATTCAATGAAGCGTTG
Organism: Verrucomicrobiota bacterium; assembly: GCA_016871655.1. GTDB lineage: Bacteria > Verrucomicrobiota > Verrucomicrobiia > Chthoniobacterales > UBA6821 > CAIWMF01. Next base: position 7,428 of record VHCR01000021.1, on the reverse strand, counting down.
AGCAAGTTGACCATCAGTTTGAGTAGAGGATTGTACTTCGGACATAATAAATAAGGTTGTAGGTTATAGGTTGTAGGCCAAAATATGGACTTCGTCAAAAATCTAAAAAATAAAAATCATCATAACGCATCAATTTTAACAAACTAGCTAATTTAACTCATCATAATCCTACAACCTATCACCTGTTGTAGCGCCTTTAGGCGCCACAACCGCCTCTACAGAACCTGGAACAGCGATATATTTTTTGACGACGGCATTGAGTTTTTCCAAGGTGACGTCGTTGACTTCATTGATGCGTTGTAAATAGTGATCAAAACCTAAGCCCATCAGCTCTTCGCTTGCGCAACGCAACATCAGACCTGCATTGGATTGAATTGCCATAGCATCAGCTCCTAAGATTTTTTGCTTAGCTGTTCTCAATTCTTCTTGTGTGAGGCCATCTTTGGCGACGTGTTGAATCTCGTCATCAAATTCACTCTTCGCATGATCGAGCTTTTTTGGATCAGTTCCCATGTAAAAAACAAAAGCTCCTGGGGCAAGCCCCATTGAGCTTGAGGCGCCGACGAAATAAGCCAGCGACTGTTTTTCGCGAATGCGCAGGAAGAAACGTGATCCTAAATCGCTGCAAGCCGCATCAATCAGCTCCAACGCTGGACGATCAGGGCTTGTAATCGGAGCTGTGAGAAAACCTTTCACAACAATCGCCTGTTCTTTATTTTCATTTTTACTGACATCGATCGTTTTGGTGAGCGGTTGAGGTTCTGGAGGGTTTTGTAGAGCCAACTCCCCTGCTGGCATTTTTTCAAAAGCCTGCGCTGCTAGCTTTGTTGCCTCTTCAGCATTGATATCACCAAAAATCGCGATCACTCCATTTTTTCCAACGGCATATTTTTTATAAAACTCCTCGACCATCTCGCGATTCAAGCCTGGAACAGTCTCCTTGGTTCCCAAGATTCTCCGCGAGTAGGGATGTGTTCCATAAAGTTTCTCTTTCAAGAGGCGCTGAGTCATCGAGAGCATTTGATCATCTTCGGCTTGGATCGCTGCGAGTTGAGCCATCTTCTCATGCTCGATCTCCTCAGCTGGGAATGTAGCTTCCGTCAAGACTTCGGCCAAGAGATTTAATCCCAAAGCAAAATCAGGTTTCATCACTCCAACAGAAACGCTGAAGCTGTTGTTTCCGGCATTCGCTCCAATGCTTCCCCCAACCTGCTCGATCGTGTCAGCAATATTTTGAGCGCTTCGATTTTTGGTTCCTTTGACGAGTGTGCTTGCAAGAAGATCGGTCACGCCATTGTTCTTCGCATTCTCTGCCAACAACCCTCCACGGAAAACTCCCATCATCGAAATCAACGGAAGACGATGATCTTCGCAAATGAGAAGTCGTAGGCCGTTTGGAAGAACCACTTTTTTGACTTCCCGTTGATCCATTTTTTTTGTCATCTCTTTTTTCTGATCATCCTTCGGCGGCTTATTTTCTGGGTCAAGCGAGGTGATCGTCAAATGATCCTGCACTAAAAATTGCTTTGCTGCCTGATTCACCTCTTCAACGGTGACTCGTTGAATCGCATTCAAATATTCTTTTCCAAATGTTGGATTGCCAGTCTCCAGCCAGTTAGAACCATAGTCTTGAGCCCGTCCATGGACTGTTGTCAAGGTGCAGAGATGATCAGAAAGAAGACTCTTTTTTGCTTTTTCTAATTCTTGCTGTGTCACGCCATGCTCAGCAACGTTGTTGATTTGAGCCAAGATCTCGGCTTCTGCTGCCTCTCTCTTTTTAGGATCAACAACTGCATTCACAAAGAGCAATCCTTCGCTCGCGTTGAGTCCATAGAACCCACCTCCAACTTGAAAGACCAGTTGTTTTTTTTCACGAACTTCTTGATTCAAGATCGAGCTGTTACCAGAACCGAGAATATTTCCAAGGACCTCAAGCGCGGGCGCCTTAGGATCAGTAACGCCAGGAGCTTTCCAAGCAAGATTCACACGACTCAGTTCCGTCGGAAATGTTTTGCGTGCGACCTTCATCCCAAGTTGTGGTGGCTCTTTCTCGACTAGCACTGGCTCGAGTGCCTTGCGAGGGTATTTTTCAAAAAAGGAATCAAGCTGTTGGTGCACCGCAGCAGCATCAACGTCTCCTACAATCACAAAGCAGAGGTTGTTGGGAACATAGCGTTTTTTGAAGTATTCCATCACATCTTCGCGCGTCAGTTGATCATAAACCGCACGATAGCCAATGATTGGATGGCGATAGGGACTGACTTGGAAAGCCGTGGAAAAAAGAAGTTCGCTGCTTTTTCTATCTGGATCATCATCCCCCATTGCAAACTCGCGACGAATCACCTCTTGCTCCTTCACATATTCATCGGGCGGGAGTGAAGCATTCATGACAGCATCCGCAAAAACATCAACAGCCTTGCTCACTCCGGCTGCAGGAATGTCGGTCCAAAAAACCGTTCGATCAAACGAAGTGTAGGCATTTAAATAACCACCCTGAGCCTGAATCTCCTCCGCAATTTTTCCGGGAGGACGCGTTGCTGTTCCTTTAAACAACATGTGTTCCAAAATGTGAGAGAGCCCCGCTCCCAACCATTTATTTTCATCGATGCTCCCTGTGCAACACCATGCTTGAACCGAGGCAACAGGCGCATGATGATCTTCTTCAACGATGACAGTTAGCCCATTTTTCAAGGTGAAAACTTGAGGGTTTCCAGAAACAGTGAGTGCTGATGTTGCGTTCGTGTTGGTCGAAGAAGTGGGTGATGCAGGTGCTGACATGGATGGTAATGGCTGAGGTGGTGTGGCTGCTGCTGTAAAAATGGTGGAAATTACGAAGCAAGTTGCGATGAGATTTTTCATAAGAAGAGGCTGAAGAAAAAATTCACAGGGATAGAAGGGATAAAAAAGTTTTAGTAAATTTGAAATTACTTTCTAAAAAACTACTTATAGTTTATTAAATTGAAAAGGGCACGCGATAAGCTTGCTCTTTTTCCTTAGAACTGCGTTCTCAGATCTCACGTTATCTTCGGATAGCGCTTCGATCTTCGGCCTTGTTCTAAGAAAAAATTTCAGCGCTTCTAACATGCCCTTTTCAATTTAATACACTATAAATTTAATGAGCATCATTTTGAAAAGAAAAAAATTTAAAGATTTCATTTTCTTCAATCTTTAGCCATCAGCCTCTCGGGCAAAAAAGGGTGCACGAAAGCTTTTTCAAAATCAAATCCGTTTGAAAAAGAAGCGAGGGTGTCATCTTCCGTCTTGCCCACCACACCTGCCTCAATGAGGTTAAAAATAATTTGCCCAACATCGCTGCTATTTTTTATCCCCCAATATTTCAAGAGTGTCACTGCCATTGGGCCAAATTCTTTAAGCGCTAGCAAGCGAAAGGCCTCGAGCAACTCTGTTGCACTGACATGCATCGGTCTCAGCTCTTTGCGCTGTTTTTTTTGGCGCTTAACGGCAAAGTCCATCACCTCCCGTAAGAAAAGATAAGCATCAAGACGATAACGTTGATCACGAGTAACGATCTTTTCAACAGCTTCTTGAAATCCGAGAATGGGAATCATAGGCTTTGGCTCTGCCAAAACCAGTTGGCAGTTCGTAGTTCGTAGTTCGTAGTTGCCATGGCTTCGCGATGGCTTTTGTCTGCAGGCCGTAGCCCGCAGCCTCTAGCTTGAGCCTTCACAGCACGACACTGTTTCACCCCAAGCCCCAACAAAAAAATTCCGAGGAGCATCAGAATGACAACTTGCTCGCGCTGCGTTAAAGAAAACATTTATTTTAAGAGTGCTTCGATTTCTTGCAAATTCATTTGAGCAAAGGTAGCAATTTGATCAAGTGGCACCTTAGCAGCATGCATCGCACGAATCATTTCAAATTTACCTTCAGCTCTGCCTTCAGCTCTACCTTTGGCTTCTCCTTCTCTCAAGCCTTTATTATAGCGATCACTCATGAGTGTTTTTTCGGAACTAATGGCGTCCCAATTCCGATCATAAGCAATGAGTTCTTCGTGGGTGTAGGCTGAAGTTTCTACCAGCTTCAAGGCTTCACTAATCGCTGCTTCTTGGAGCAAGCTTTCATCTGCCTGTGTGGTCTTTTCATTAATTTCTCGAAAAAATCGGAGCCACAAAACAGCTAGTCGCTTTTCAGGAATACTTGCTGGTTTGAATTTTGGAAGTTCAATAAGAACCAACTGGAGATCCTCCAATGTTGTATTTTTTTTATCACAGAGTTGATAATGATGAAACCATTCCTCTTCATCGCTAAAGGTTGCATCAATGAGTGCGAGGCCATAGACAGGACTCAGAGATTCGTATTTTTCTCCTCTACTAAACTGCCTGACATAAGTTGCAGCTGTATTGAAAACCATCCTTTTAATAAAATAACCTGCCCATTGCAACTGCATCTCAACAATGAAATGCCTCCCGTGATTGTCATAACAACGGACATCGACAATCGTATGCTTCATCCCTTCAATTTCAGGAACATTTTCCGATGAAAGGTACTCGAGACTTTCAATCAGACAATCTTTTGGTAGCGGCAAGATCGCATTAAGAAAATTTTTGAGAATTCTCGGATGATGGCCAAAAACTTTTTTAAAAACGAGATCGCTTTTGGGATCGAGGTAGCGTGGCATAACGGTGGGATTGTACCTGTTTTAAAAAAACAATGCAAATGCTACTTTACCTTAGTTGGAGCTGCTTTTTTTTCTTTGGGTGAAGAAGTTACCGACTTAGTGCCACCTGTTGATTTGCTTTCTGCAGGCTTCGCTGGTGCGGCAGAGGCAGAATCTTTTTCTTTAGAACTCTTGTACCCTTCACTCCGATAATCAGTGATGTAAAATCCAGAACCTTTGAACAACAGGCCTGCGCCAGCGCCGAGCAAGCGTTTGACTTTTCCCTTCCCCCATTTCTTCATCTGACAAAGCTCTTTGGGACAAGTTTCATACCGATCGGCAGACATCGACTGAAAGGCATCAAAATGATGACCACATTTATTGCATTCGTATTCGTAGGTAGGCATGGGAAAAAATTAAAAATAAAAGGGCAAAATACTCGTTATCGGTTGCTTGTTACTTTGTCTGTACTTGCCTCAGGTATCAAACAAAAATTATTTGTGAAGGCTTACTCTTGTCCAAAATAGAAATCTCCAGTTGAAGTAAGAGAGCTTCACGTGCTTTGTAGATCTACTTTGGTTGAAATGTTGAAGCGTTGAAACGTTGAAGGGGCAGCAAAATGAAATTTCTTCAACATTTCAACTCTGTTTATAACAATGAAAAAGTTTCTTATTTCAAATTGAAAAATCGTTTTGGACAGCAATGTTTTTTTATTTATTATTATCCTAGAAACATGAATAAAAATAAGAAAGTTTGGGTAAGGGCCTTGCTTTAAAAATTGTTTTTATGCCGCCTTGGCTAACCTGAGTGGTTAGTGAGATATTAGAATGAACACCTTAAAACAAGCTATGTTTCATAAACTTTTTTATTTTTCTGCACGTTTTTAGCATCATATCTCTATTGTGATTTCCTCTTTTTTTTCCATCGCTCCGGCTAAAATAAATCTCTCCTTGCGCATTCTTGGCAAACGAGAAGATGGTTATCATGAGCTTGAAACGCTGATGGCTCCAATTACACTGGCTGATGAGATTCAGCTGCAACTTATTCCTGATAATATTTTCGAATCGGTTTCTCTTTCGTGCAATGATGTAGCACTTCCAACCAACAAAGAAAATCTTTGCGTTCGCGCAGCTTATGCCTTCCAAGATGCAACAAATCTTCGAACGCCTATCACAATTTCATTGCAAAAAAAAATTCCTTATGGCGCTGGGCTTGGTGGAGGAAGTAGCGATGCTGCTGCTGTACTGCGAGGGATGAACATGCTCTTTGAGGAACCACTCTGTTTTGAAGAACTTCATCAGATAGCAACAACTATCGGCTCCGATGTCCCATTTTTTCTTGATCCCAAGCCAAGGTATTGTCGTGGTCGCGGCGAATTATTGGGCGAAGCTGTTTCTCTCGCTGATTGGAAATTGCTTTTAATCAAACCTCCTTTTCCAATTGCTGCAGCGGAAGCTTATAGCAGGTTACAGGTTGCAGGTTGCAGGTTGCAGGTAGATACAACTCTGCTTGACGGTATCCCTATTTTCAATGATCTAGAGGCTCCTGTCTTTGGAAAATATTTTCAGCTCCTGACGTTGAAATCCTGGCTGCAGGCCTGTCCGAAAATTGCTGCTGCCTGGATGACCGGCTCAGGATCGACGATGGTGGCTGCTTTAAAAAAAGAAATCAGCAAGGAAGAAATTTTACATCTTCAACAATCCATCATTGATAAATTCGGTTCCTCTTTTTGGATCAAAGAAACCACTTTTATCTGACCTCCCTGCAGTCTTTAAACTGTAATATCCTACAATCCCAGCCTCTCGGCAAGGGCTTCTGGAGTCATCTGGATACCGATAAAAAATTCGCCGAACTCGGCATACTTCACGCTCACTTCATCGAAACGCATTTCGTAAACAATTTCTTTAATCGAACTTGTCGTCTTGGCAAAAAGCGAGACTCCCCATTCTTGATCATCGAGCCCCGTCGACCCCGTGATGAACTGCCGCACACGTCCTGCGTACCGGCGGCCGACAAGCGCATGCCCATGCATCAATTTTTTGCGAACATCCAGAGGAAGCGCATACCAATTCTGCTCGTGATTCCGCCGCTTAGACATCGGATAAAAACAGAAGACAGGAAACTCTGCTGCAGCTGGCAACTCTGGATAGAGCCTCTCCTCGACGTATTTTTCAATCCTCTCGCGAAAGGCCTCCATCTTCGCTTCGAAGCCGGGCATCGCAGGAGAAAGATTTTCTTCGCGTTCCAATTTCGCTGCATACTCTTCATCGTTCATTCCATACTCGCTTCGCTCGGTCATCGAGAGCCACGAAAAAGAAGGAACCAAAACTCCATCTCCTAGTACGCGCTCCAATTTTTTTGCCGTGATGTCGAGCTGCTGCAAGTCGGGCGTGATCATCATGAACCCGAGATCTGCTTTTGGTGTCACCATGCTAAAACTCAACAGCTGTGTATCAGGAAGCCCGCGAACCTCGTTCACAAGAGCCTCCAGAGCCCGCAGCCGTTCTTGTTGTTCTTCTTGATCAAAGTAACGCCAGACTGTTTGATCAACTTTAAAAAAAAGATGGAGCGTGTGGCGGCCTTCGGTTGGAAGAATAGGAGAAAAAGGAATTTGAGTCATGCTCTTACCCTAACGGAAACTATTTTGAAGAGCCAGCGGGTTTTGCTTGAGCTTGCTGAGCAGCCTGTTGCCTCATAAGTTTTGACACCCGAGGCGGGAAAATCAAGTAGGTAAAAATAAGACGTTGACTCATAAAGGATGACACCGGCAACCAAGAAGGATGCCAATGTCACAAACAATACGGAAAGAG
>VHCR01000020.1 GCA_016871655.1 Verrucomicrobiota bacterium | reverse complement strand
GGCCGTAGCAGGCGCGGAGCCAACTGACGAAGCTGCTGCGGCTCCTAGAGCAGATTCTGTAGGGTCTTTGGGAGAACATGCTGTGACTGCTGTTCCGGAACAAGTACGACCACGTTATCGTCTTGGTCCAGATGATAAGTGGGAAAAGCAACACCCTGAGACAGGAGCATGGGAGCCTACTAATGAATTTGAAGATACGTCAGCTATATGGAGATCCACAGGTCCAATAGAAACTCCAGAAGAACTCGAGGCATTTCAACCTATTACTGAACATTACAATCGTGCTGATGGTATCAGCAAAAGAATCGAAGCCTACCAACAAGAGCTGAGAGGGGAACAAATAAAAAATGCTTCTCCAGAGCGTGACAATCGCATTTTTGTACTTGCGCATCTGATTGCCGTTTTGAACAAAGCTAGAGATTATCAAAATGCGATGCTTGTGAAGTTAGTAGAACGGGAGCCTTCACCTGATTCTCGAATCGCTCTCTTGGAAGACTCTTATTCGCTAGCTTTTGCCAGCCGGATCAATGAGTCTCCTAATAAAATAGAAATGATCGCTGATCAAATAGAACGAGAGCATCACGAGCTCACTAGCATTCAAATATTTGCCAATGTTCTAAAACAAAGGATCGATGCTATTACGGCTGCCGGTGAAGAGATTCCGGAAGAGTTACGAGAAGCAAGAGCAGCTCTTGATCAAGCAAAGACCCATCAACAAAGAGTCATTGAAGCAACAAGTGCCTACGCACAATGCCTGAAGCCTCCTTTTCAAGAAATAGATGAAGCAACTCAAGCGCGCATGGAGGAGCACCTTTTGAATTGCAGAGGCGGAAAAAATATGGCCGAGGAAAGAACAAGATCGGCCTTGAGTCGAATACAATGGGATCAAGATATAGTTAGAGAACTCTCTATTCAATATGAAGCTCTAGCAGCAGAGCAAAGAGGTCGAGAAGAAGATCGACTTCAACCACGCCAACCAGTCATCGACTTGTTGACGCATTCGGCAGAGTTGAGGCAACAAGCAGCAGCAGAAAATAATTCAAGCAAAGCAGCCCGTCTCAGCGACGCAGGTAACGCTCTTTATAGTGCAGCGTTAGAAGCACAACGACTTCAACCACGCGAACAAGTCATTGAGTGGTACACTAGATCGGCACAGTTGAATCAACAAGCAGCAGCAGAAAATAATCCAGCAAAAGCAAACCGTCTCAGGCTTGTAGGAGAAGCTCTTTCTTGGGCAGCTTTAGAAGCACAACAACTTCAACCAAGCCAACAAGTCATCGCCTTCTACACTAGATCGGCAGAGTTGTTTCAACAAGCAGCAGCAGAAAATAATGAATCAAGAGCAAGCTATCTCAACTCTGCAGGCTACGCTCTTTCTTGGGCAGCTTCAGAAGCACAACAACCTCAACCACGCCAACAAGTCATCGCCTTCTACACTAGATCGGCAGAGTTGTTTCAACAAGCAGCAGCAGAAAATGATCCAACAAGAGCAAGCTATCTCAACTATGCAGGCAACAAACTTTGTCAAGCAGCTTCAGAAGCACAACAACCTCAACCACGCCAACAAGTCATCGCCTTCTACACTAGATCGGCAGAGTTGTTTCAACAAGTAGCAGCAGAAAATGATCGAACAAGAGCAAGCTATCTCAACTATGCAGGCAACAAACTTTATGAAGCAGCTTTAGAAGCAGAACGACCTCAACCACGCCAACAAGTCATCGATGATCTATTAAGAGAGGCAAGAGAAAATGAAGACCGTGCCACTAATCATAAGACATCAAGTTCATCATCATGCACAATTAGCTAAAGCCTGTCCAAAAGCGAGTCGTTTTTGGACAGGCTCTTACTTCAACTGGAGATTTCTATTTTGGATAAGAGTAATACCATCTTCATGAATTAGCTGGACTATATAGTGTATTAAATTGAAAAGGGCACGCGATAAGCTTGTTCTTTTTCCTTAGAACTGCGTTCTCAGATCTCACGTTATCTTCTGTAACGTGAGTGATGACAACGCAGTCAGATGCCAATAAAATACAGCTGGCTGGGAGGCCGCTGGATCAAGTGCCGAAGGCAGCCCCGCAGGGGCGAGTCGAGCGGGAGCGAGCGAGTTGCAACAAGCTCTATAATCGAGATAATGAGGGAAGATGGTATAAGCTAAAGTCGGTTGGCTCCATTCATATTTCTCATGTCCTGTACCCCTGGCCCTGCTTTACTTCGTGCTTTTTCCGCTTTGCTCTCTGCTGCTTTCGCTTTGCTCTCTAGTGTTGTCTTTTCTGTCCCGTTCTTTACTGCTGCTCTTCTTGTTGTCTGCCTTGTCTCATGCCTGGATTAAGGCTTTGATATAGTTGCACCAGAATGAGCTTCTGGAGCTGCTTTTCCGATTGAAGGAAGAACAACGAAGGAGAGTGCTAATAAAAATAAGGCTAAGGTTTTTTCATAGGATGTTAACTTTTAGGATTTCGAAACAACTTTGATTAAAAATAAATCAAAAATTTTGAAAAGTAATTTCTTTCTATTTCTTCTTTGCATTCTTTGTTCTTTTGCCGCTATTGCCTTCTTTTCTTCTTTGTGAAAGAATCTCTCGTATGAAAAAATCTCTACTTAAACTCTCCGTTCCTTTCTTCATGGCTCCGATGATCGCTGGAGCCGCTTCTACTGCTTCTCTTCATGATATCAAGATTGTGATGAACACTTCGAAAGGAGAGATCCATGCGACGCTCTTTGCTAGCAAGGCTCCGATGACTGTGGCCAATTTTCTCAATCTCGCAAAACATGGCTATTACAATAACCTCACCTTCCATCGCGTTATCGCTGATTTCATGATCCAAGGCGGCGACCCGACTGGCACTGGTATGGGCGGACCTGGCTATAAATTTGCTGATGAATTTTCTCCGAGCCTCAAGCACGATCGTCCTGGAATTTTTTCGATGGCGAACTCAGGACCTAACACCAATGGAAGTCAGTTCTTTATCACCCACACCGCAACTCCTTGGCTTGACAACAAGCACACCGTCTTTGGTGAAGTCACCCAAGGGCAAGATGTCGTCAATGCCATTCGCCAAGGCGACACCATTAAGAGCATCAATGTCCTTGACAGCACCGATGCTCTCTTTGCCGCTGAGAAAAAGAATATTCAGCTTTGGGATAGTAAGCTGAAGAAGTAACAGAAATTAACTGTAAAAAGAAATTCACCACAAAGAACTCAAATGCCCCTTTCAGCGGCAACACAAAGAACTCAAAAGATTTTTTCTATAGAAAAAATCTAAGGCTTTGAAAATGACAATCACAGATAAAATTGAGGGCTTAAAAAATTGTGATTACGAACAATAGAAAGAAGATATCTCTTTTTATCACTTAGATTTTTTCTATAGAAAAAATCTTTTGCGTTCTTTGTGTGCGGCGTAGCCGCTTTGTGATCTTTGTGGTGAATTTATTCTCTAAGTTGACGCGATTGATCTTTCACCTAAAATTCAACCTTACTCTCTCCCATGTTCACTGCTGCTGATTACCTCGATCTTCATCACACGGAGCATCGGATTTTATTTGATCAAGTCACTCATCCTTGGGAAGTCTTGCCGAAAATTAAAAACTATCTGCAAGAGCGCTTAGAGCCAGCAAACTTCGGCATGCTTGTCGGAAAACCTTTCATCGGTGAACATGTTTTTATCGGAAAGGGAACGATCATTGAAGAGGGAGCCATGATCAAAGGCCCAGCCTGGATTGGAGAAAACTGTGAGTTGCGCAAAGGTTGCTACATCCGAGAAAATGTGATCATTGGAAATGGAGTCGTCATTGGAAATTCTTCCGAAATAAAAAATGCCCTCATTTTTGATGAGGCTCAAATTCCTCACTTTAACTACGTGGGCGACTCCATCTTGGGCTTTAAAGCTCATCTCGGTGCCGGAGCGATTCTTTCCAATGTACGACTCGATCGTGAAGAAGTCATTGTCACTTCAGGTTCAAAAAAATTTTTAACTGGTTTAAAAAAATTTGGAGCCATCCTCGGCGATCGTGCAGAAATAGGTTGCAACGCCGTCTTGAGCCCAGGATCGATCATCGGCCGCGATAGCATTATTTATCCCAACACTTCCTGGCGCGGCATCTTGCCGGAAAAAAGTATCGGCAGGACGACAACAAAACTTCATGTCGTACGATAACGGTAGAGATCCATTCTGGATTAAAAAAGAAAATGTCATTTGTTGGTGGCATGTTGTCGCCGCCGATATAGTGTATTAAATTGAAAAGGGCATGTTAGAAGCGCTGAAATTTTTTCTTAGAACAAGGCCGAAGATCGAAGCGCTATCCGAAGATAACGTGAGATCTGAGAACGCAGTTCCAAGGAAAAAGAGCAAGCTTATCGCGTGCCCTTTTCAATTTAATAAACTATACCGTCTTACCGTGAAGTCATCATTCGAGAGCAAAACCTCCCCTTCATCAAACCCAGCCTCAAAGGAAGGAAGAAAAGTATCTCCTTCGACATCACGATGAACTTGCGTGATAAAAAGTTCGTCACACTCGGGAAGAAAGAGTCGAAAAACATCAGCTCCTCCAATCACAAAAATTTCTTTGGAAGGAATGTTCAGTTTTTTTAAAGCTTCTAAATCTTTGACGATCTCCACACCTTCTTGTGGTTCCATTGTCCGACTCAAAACAATGTTGCGTCGCCCTGGAAGTGGCTTTCCAAGAGATTCGTAGGTCTTACGACCCATCAAAATCGCATGGCCCATTGTGGTTTTTTTAAAAAATCGAAACTCTTCGGGAAGATGCCACGGCATCCCTCCTTTCACTCCGATTACACGATTACGAGCCATGGCCATGATTGCTTTCATAAAGGATCAGAGAATAGCCACAAAGAACACAAAGAGCACAAAGAAAATGATGATTTCTTTTTTGTGTTCTTTGTGTTCTTTGTGGCTAATTTCTTTTTTTCTTAGCTGCGAAGCAGCTAGATAGCAATCGGTGCCTTAATCGCAGGGCAAGGATCATAGTTGATCAATTCAAAATCATCGTAACGAAAATCGCTCAACTTTTTAATCTCTGGGTTGAGTTTCATTTGAGGCAATGGTCGAGGCGTGCGGCTTAATTGTTCTTTGGCCTGCTCTTGATGGTTAAGGTAGAGATGTAGGTCGCCAAACGTGTGAATGAATTCTTTGGCACGCAATCCACAAACTTGTGCAATCATCATTGTGAGGAGTGCGTAGGAAGCAATATTGAAGGGGACGCCAAGAAAAAGATCTGCGCTGCGCTGATAAAGCTGACAACTGAGTTCTCCGTCGCAAACATAAAATTGAAAAAGAGCATGGCACGGCGCTAAAGCCATTTGATCAAGCTCTCCGGGGTTCCAAGCCGTCACGATATGACGACGGCTATCAGGACGTTGTTGAATTTCTTGCAGGAGATTCTCAATTTGATCCACTGCCTTTCCATCAGGCCGGCGCCAGGTCCTCCATTGGGCTCCGTAGATGCGCCCAAGATCTCCTTGCTCATTCGCCCACTCATCCCAAATGGTCACCTGATGATCGTGTAGGTATTTGAGATTCGTATCTCCTTTTAAAAACCAGAGCAGTTCATGAATGATCGATCGCAAATGAAGCTTCTTGGTCGTTAAAAGTGGGAACCCCTCTCGCAAATCAAATCGCTCCTGCGCTCCAAAAACAGAGAGCGTTCCGGTCCCTGTGCGATCTTCTTTGCGCTGGCCTTGTTCTAAAACTAATCGGAGGAGTCGATGATATTGAAGCATGGGAAGTCAGTTTAAGAGTTGAAGAGTTGAAGAGTTTGGGAGAATCCAAACAGTGATACGAAAACAAAATATTGCTGTCCAAGATAAAGTTTTCTTTTGAAAAGACAATCGTAACTACCACATCATTACATGACGTCTGTGGTGTTTAAGAGTTGAAGTGGTTGAAACAACACCGTGGTATCTCTTAAACTCTTAAACTTTTTTCCACCTCCTCTTTCAGCTTCCATCTTAAACTTAGTTCACCTATCCTCGAGAACATGCTTGAAATCTTACAAAAAGGTGGCCCCCTCATGTGGATCATTCTGCTCTGCAGCGTAGTGGTCGTCGGTGTTTTTTTTGAACGTCTTTTTTACCTCCATCGCATTTCGATTCGCGTGGGAGAATTTTTAGAAGGAATCTCTGTTCTGCTAGAACGGGGTCATCGAAATGAAGCATTACAAGAATGCATGCTAACACGCGGCCCTGTTGCGCGCATCTTACAAGCGGCCTTACAAAACGCCGACGCGGATCATGCTTCTTTGAAAGAAATTACCACCGATGCAGGACTTCTCGAACTTCCCAATTTGGAACGGAACCTCTCACTCCTTTCGATGCTTGCTTACCTCACACCACTTATTGGTCTTCTCGGAACCGTCTTAGGGTTGCTTGATGCGTTCCTCGCGATCTCTGCTCACAGCGGATATGCAACGACAGCGGAAATTGCGAAAGGTGTTTTTGAAAGTCTCCTCACCACCGCCGCAGGCCTTGCTGTCGCGATTCCAGCATTCCTCTCTTATACGTACCTCTCCTCTCGCGTTAACGATCTCATTCATGATATGGAACGGGCTGGGATTGAAATTGTGCAGCTCGTGACCAAAAAAAAAGACTGAAGGCGTAAGGCTGAAGGCTAAAGGCCTTACTTAATGATTGTTTAAATTTAATTTCATCATTTTCATTGCTCTTTCTTTAAAAAATAAATTCTCCTTATGGAAAATCTCCAACCTTCAGCCTTCAGCCATAAGCCATAAGCCTCATTCCCCATGCATCTCCGCCGCACCAAAGAACCAGGTCATCCCTATTTCTTTTTAGCACCTGCTCTCAGCACAGGGCTCTGCTTGATTTTCTTTTTACTCATTGGTGGAACACTTTTGCTGCAACCGGGAATTGCTGTCAAAGTTCCGCAGGCTCCTTTTTTATTAGTGCCACATCATGATCCTTATGTTGTCACTATCACAGGCAGCCCCTTGCCCACGATATTTTTTGACAATCAAGAAGTCTCTCTCGAAGAGTTTCAACAAATGCTTACGGCTCGTGATGCCCATGGAAGCTTGATCATCAAGGCTGATCAAAAAGCTCCATACGATCTTATTGTGGGAGTGATGACCATTGGCATTAACAAGGGATTTTCGGTAATTCTCGCAACGGGGGAGGAAGCTTCACAATAAACAACGCATATCATTAAATTGTTTTTGTGTTTTTCAGTTTTCAATTTAATACACTTTTAAATGCTATCTCGCTCCACTCTTTTTAACTCGCCGATAAAGAACGCTCCACGCCTCGCCCTACCGTTTTTCATTCTCCTTGCAGCGCTCTTTCATCTCTCGACGATTTATCTTTTTAAAATTGTCTATGCGCCATCACACCTCAGCAAACCAGTTCCCGCTCAGGTTTTTTTTCTTGCGCCCAACTCACCTTCCTCTCAACAAATTTCTTGCTGGTTAAAATCAAACGACCCGTCGATTTTTTCTCCTCTAAAAACAATTCAAGCAGCACGTCTTCCTATTCCCTCTTCTATTTACGATCCGAAACCAGCCTCCCCTGCGCTACGTCCTTTGCCCATTTCACAAAAGGATCTTGCAGCTGATTTGCTTCCACCTACCGATCAAGCAGCCCTTCCTTCTTTTGTTTCACCCAATACAACTGCTATTCCAGCCGCAAGCATTAAGCCCATCCAACAAAAGACCACAATCCAGCTCTCAGATCCCCTCTCAGCGCGGATCGCAGGCGCACTAGGAACTCCCCTCTTGCCCTCAGAAGCAACACTCCCACTCCCGCCGACAAAATTAACACTCAACATCGATGCAGAAGGAATTCCTCGCCATGTCATTGTCTCACAATCGTGCGGTAATGCCGCTGCCGACGAGGTTGCAAGCCGCTGGGCGATGACTCTTAGTTTTACAAAAACTGATCATGAAACGTGGGGGACATTGCTTGTTATTTGGGGAAATATCGCTACGCGATAGTTGAAATTGAAGTTTCGTGCGCTTCGCGAAATAAAAATGCTATTTTTGCCGAAGGCAAGACGAAACTTCAACTTCAACTGCTTCGAAGCAACTTTTTCCCTACAACCTACCACCTACAACCTACCCCACATTGCCCCATGCTCTCCCTCACCCTTGCCTGGTTCGTCTTCATTTATCTTACAATTTTTCTTGCTGGAATTTTAGTCCTTTGGATAGGATATGAAATGCTTCGTAAATATCTCTCTTCAACGTCATCATCTCAGCACTTTCTTTGTCGCATCTGTGGTGCTTCTTTAACTAAGCCTGAAACCAACACCATTCTCTCTTGCCCTTCCTGCGGCAGTCTGAATGAGTACAACGATCAAGGAGGACTCTAATATGGGCATGTGGATTGGACGTAATCGTAAGGCACGCGTCACTTACGGATTTGACGAGATCGCACTCGTTCCTGGCTCAGTCACGATCAACCCAGAAGAAGTTGATACCAGCTTTTGCATTCCTCGCAAAGATGGGACTCATTTAGAGCTTTCCATTCCCATTATGGCAAGCGCGATGGATGGTGTCGTCGATGTTCGCTTTGCTATTGCGATGGGCAAACTTGGCGGCGTCGCTGTCTTGAATTTGGATGGTATTCAGACTCGCTATGATAATCCGGATGAAGTGCTCGCAGAAGTCTTAAGCGCTGACAAAGAAAGTGTCACCGCTTTGCTCCAAAAAATGTATCAGCAACCGGTGCGCGATGACCTCATTGCAAAGCGGATCGCCGCGATCAAAGATGCTGGCGTTTTAGCTGCTGTCAGCTCAATCCCTCAACGCGCCGAGCACGTTGGTCCAATTGCCGCTGCAGCTGGTGCTGATCTTTTTGTAGTTCAGAGCACCGTCTCCACTGTTCGTCACATCTCGACTAAATATCAATCACTTGATCTTGCTAAGTTTTGTAAAACACTTCCGATTCCTGTCATCGTCGGCAACGCTGTTGGCTACGATGTCACCTTGGAGCTGATGGAATGCGGCGTCAGCGGTGTCCTCATTGGCGTTGGTCCTGGAGCTGCTTGCACCTCACGTGGCGTTCTTGGATTGGGCGTCCCTCAAGTCACCGCTACTGTTGACTGTGCTGCAGCTCGTGATGCTTATTTTAAAAAGACTGCACGCTATGTTCCGATCATCACCGATGGTGGCATGAGCAAAGGAGGCGATGTTTGCAAAGCGCTCGCTTGCGGTTCCGATGCCGTCATGGTTGGAAGTGCTTTTGCAAAAGCTTTTGAAGCTCCCGGCAAAGGCTACCACTGGGGCATGGCCACACCTCATGCCAACTTGCCACGCGGCACGCGCATTCACGTTGGATCAACTGGCTCGCTGGAACAAATTCTTTTTGGACCTGCTGTTGTTGATGATGGAAGTCAAAATCTCGTCGGTGCCATCACCACCTGCATGGGTAACGTTGGCGCGATGACGATGAAAGAATTCCAAGAAACGGAAATCATCATTGCCCCTTCGATCAAAACGGAAGGAAAACTTTTCCAAACCGTCCAGCATGTCGGAATGGGGACGCGCTAACAGCCTGGAAGGCTGTTAGCAGGTTGTAGGTAATAGGTGGTAGGAAAAATTTTTACGTGAAGCAATTTAAAAAATAGAATCTCTTTTTTAATCATTCGTTGAATAATGAAACTCATGATCTATAAATTAAGAGCTATTTTTTTCCGTCTCTGCAAATCCTGCAGCCTACAGCCTATAGCCTATAGCCTGTTAATAGGCTGCAGTCTATTAACCTCGTGCGCCACCCAACCCCCTGTTGTTAAGCTCGAGAAAGCCCCCGTTCTTCCACTCTCGATCAATCGCTATTTTGCATTTCGCAAGGAGACGCAATTTCTCAATGACCCAACGACATTTCGTCCGAGCCGATCTGATGCGATCAACTTCATGAGGCGCTCCTATATGTGGCCAGCCACCACCAGAATCGAGCAAGATGCCATTCGCGGCTGCTATCTCAATTTTTATTGGTGGAATCACGGACCTCGTGAGGATGTCACCATTCGTTTGGAATACCATCAAGCAGGCTTAGGAAACGAAGTTCTCGCTCAAGAAATTAACTATCCTCAAATGCAGGGCTCGCGGACTTCCATTTTTAAAGTCATTGGCGATGATTATTTAGAAAACGGCCGAGTCACTTCCTGGCGCGCGCTCCTCATTGTTGATGGAAAAATTGTTGGACTAACTCAATCGTTTTTGTGGAAGTAATACCACTTTCAATAAATAATCGAACTATTGCGACTTGTTCTTTTAATCCCTAGCCCGCAAATTTCATACTGCTTCGTCGCGAGGCGCCGCGAATCCTGATGCAGACAAGGAAGGCGATGGGTTACGACGACGGCTGTATTCTCCATACCGCTCGAGGAGCAATCCGAGCTTGACGCTGTATCCATCAGGGTTTCGCAAGCCGTAGCAGGATCAGTATGAAATTTGCAGGTTAAACTGAATGCTCACTAAACAAAAAAACAGCGCCGATGAGAAGCTCACCGGCGCTGTTGTGGTTTTTCTTTACTAAAAATTAGCTAGCTGGTGTAACTGATTTTTCTGGTTTTGCTGATTTAACTGGCTCTATTGCTTCACCTGGCTTTGTTGCTTCAGCTGGCGGCGTTACTGCTTCAGCTGGCGGCGTTACTGATTCAGCTTGCTCTGTTGGAGCAGCGGGAGCAGGAGGTGTTAGAGCCTCTACAACATGAACGTTGAAAGAGACTTTGTCTTCACATTTTTCAGAAGATTTTCCTTTTTTATCAACAACTGTTTTGCGGAGATGAAAAGTAATTTTGGTATCACCCACTTTCTGTGGCTCAAAAATAAATTCATCATGAGAAACACCTTCTTGGATATCAGGAGCTTTCTTGCCTGTATCCCAAACTGGTTCGCTAGTGAAGATGTTATCATCACTCAATTTTAAAACGCCATCTTTGGTCAAAGATGCTGGCTCATCGGTAGCACCAATGAGGTTAGGAATCCAAGTTTTCAAAGAGCCACCTTTACTGGTCCAATGTTTTTCTGCCTTGGCATCACGAAACCAAACGGTATCACTCTTTAAATGAACCGAAAGCCTGCGATCCATTGGAAGTTCAACGGTTTTCCCATCATCTCCTCTGGTAACAACGATGAAACAATTTTTTAAGCAATCACCGGCGGTCGGCTGTGCAGGGTCCGGATCAGCGTGAAGCACACAAAGGCTAACAAAAACTGCAAGGCATGTTATAATGGTTTTTTTCATGATTTTGGTTTGTTGTTGGTTAAGTTTTGAAGAAAAAAATTTCTCCACAAGGAAAACATACTCCGCTCCACCCCAAACACAATATCTTTTTATAAAAAAGAATTCACCTCAAAGTACACAAATGCCGCTTTCAGCGACAACATAAGGAACACAAAATAAAATTTTTTATAAAAAATTTTAAATCTTTGAAAAATACAATCAAAGACAACTTAAAAAAGTGTATGCTTTTTCTAAGACTAAGAATTTTTTTATAACAAATTCTTTTTGTGTTCTCTATGTTCGGTGTAAGCCGCTTTGTGTTCTTTGTGGTAAATTGCTTCCCTTAGAGGGTGTCTTGAAAATATAGTGTATTAAATTGATGCAGTACAAGGAGCGAGAAGCAGAGCCGAGGAGTGTATAAGTAATACTCGACAAAGACGAGCATCACAGTGACGCAGTAATGCGCGATTTTAGCTTTTTCAAGACACCCTCTAAGTTGACAGCATTGTCCTTGTCATGGCAACAAACAAAAATGTTTCACTGGTGTAATGGCAATATTCATAATCTTTGCTTAAGCGTCTGTACCGATTTATCCAAGCAAAAGTTCGCTCTACTACCCACCTTCGAGGTAATATTTTGAAACCATCTGAAGTATCAATACCACGTTCTCGAAGGTAACTATTGATGTCTTGAATCCCACTAGGAACTCTGAACCACTTTCTTGGTCGCTTAACAATCTCCAAAGTGCGGCCAAAACTTTCTGTAATAGCTTGCATCGATTTTCCAAGGTATCCCATATCAGCCCATATTTTTTTTTAGTCGTTGGTAGCTGTTTTCTATCTTTTCAAGCAATCGTTTTAAACCTTCTCGGTCATTTAAATTCGCTTCTGTAACATGAGCTTCTAATAAAAAACCCTGTGTATCGACGAGAATATGGCGCTTACGTCCTTTTACTTTGTTGCCACCATCATAGCCTTTGACTCCTCCTCTTTCTGTTGTTTTTACTGACTGGCTATCAATAATGCCTGCAGTTGGAAATTTGTTGCGCCCTAATGATTTTCTTAACTCTCCCCGTAAATAATGATTAGCTTTTTGAAAAAAACCTCTCTGCTTCCATGTTCTCAGTTGTGTATAGACTGTTTTCCATGGTGGAAAATCATGCGGCAGATGACGCCACGAACAACCTGTGCGCAATAAATAGAAAATAGCATTGAGCATTTCTCTTTTACCATACTTGGGTTTTCTTCCGCGGTTAGTTTTTTTATTTTCTGTAAGAGTTTCAATCAATTTCCACTCCTGATCTGTTAAATCATCTGGATACGCTTTCCGTTTTTTCATGGCACAAGTTGTTATGATTATTAATCATTACATGCTTATCCTTGAATTTCAAGACACCCTCTTAGAGCGTTCCGGTAAAGGTGAAAGGGACAAAAAAACTCCTTCAGAAGCTCCAAAAGAGGAGAATGACGTAAAGAAAGCCTTTTTTATTCATCTCTCCTATCCTTTCCATCGCTTCCATTTCTGTGAACCTCTTTTTTTCTTTCTATCTTTGTGAAGGAAATTTGAAAAAGCGCTCAGCAGTTTTGGTA
>VHCR01000019.1 GCA_016871655.1 Verrucomicrobiota bacterium | reverse complement strand
CGAGTAGTGGGCTCTTGCTTTGCTCCTTCTTGCAAGCCGATGAAGCTGCTACGAGCTAGCTCTGCGGATGGTTCGCATGCTGTTAAATTGCGACTCGTTAGTTCTTGTTGTTCGGTGCTGGTTGCTCTCCTCTCATCAGGGTCACCTATTTCTATAGGCATGGCAACGAGAGAAGTTTTTAAGACTGCTAAAAATAAAAAAATAAAACAAAAAAAGGGGGGGAGAGGCATTGGCTGATTGGTTATGGTAGCATCATATTTTTAATTTAATACACTATAATTGTCTCGAGCAATGTCATGGCGATGCTGTACGCATCTACTTCAGATTGGTAAGAGAGTTGGGTTGCTTTCCCCCAAAAAATCGGATGCATGTAGGGCAATGTTCCTTGGTTAGAGATGAAATGCCTCTGATTGGTTAATAGCTGGTCTGACTTGGTTGTTGTTTTTTCTTGCTGATCTGATGCTCCTTTAATGAATCGCCGTGTGCCTCGAGCAGCAACGCCTCCATCAATGATCATGCACTCGCCAGTTGTTTTATTAACAATGATATTTTCTGGCTTAATGTCAAAGTGAGCATAGTTATGCACATAGACCTCTTCAAAAAAAGATCCCAGCGATGTGACTAAATTAGTAAAAAGTGGTTCGCGCGTGTCGATGGGCTGCGGAGCAGCATCTTTCGGAAATAGATGATCGTACAGCTCATCTCCCGGAGAGCGAGCCATGAGTTGGGCGACGATGATGGCTTTTTTTTGCGGAGCTTCTTTCAAAAGTTTTTTCCCAAATTTCTTCGCTTTGGTTGCGTCAATGTAATGATATTCTATTTTTGATTCTGGGCTCCTCTTAACAGCCAAGACAACGGAGAGAGGCACCGTCATATACGGAACATTAATGCGACTTGCAGCAAGATCGCCAACTCTCCAAAACTTTTCCGGGGCTGTTACTAATTTTTTCTCAAGCTCCCTTTCAGTTTTATTATTTTCAAATTTAAAAACATAACGCTCTTCTTGATTTGTCTCTTGCATCAAAGAAGCAGGATAAACAGTTCCATAGCCTCCGCTTCCAAAAGCCGTGCCTCCAACATGAACGCCGCGCTCTCTCAACGCAGCCCGTATCGAGTATTGGAGCTGAGCCATGTAGGGAGCAGGCTCTGTGATGTCTTCTGGTGAGGTGAGGGAAATTTCAGAGCTTAATATATCAGCGCCTCGCATCCACTTTTTTTCGAGTGCAGCTGTGTCGCCGATTGCGGCTACATAAGGAGCCCAATGCGAAGGAACAAGATGGGCTTTGAGATATTTTTTTCCGGCAACATGCCTTTCGGTAGCTTCTGTTAAAGAAGAGGAGTTATTTCTTGATCCTTCCTCGATCGGCAGCTGTGGAAGCGCGGAGGGGGTCGTCCCTCGCCTAATTCTATTATTTTCTTTCGCCAGTTGAAGTAACTCACGAGTCTTTTCGCTCACTGGAACTGGTTCTATTTTTCTGGCTCCTTTATTAGAAAGTAGAAAAGCTGCTTGTAAACCAGCTCTTCGCTCAGCAATGCTGGGGCCCGCACCAGAAGCGATAGCGGAACTGCAATCGAGAATGCTTATCGGAGGAATATCCACTTCATAGTAGATACGGAAATTTTTGCTTTGACAAAAGTTTTTTTAGGCAATGTCCTATTTCTACCTGCTTGATTTCTCCCGCTCTGGTGTCAAAACTTATGAGGCAACAGGGATTATGAAATTTTTTAAAAAAGATCTTGCCATATCCGCAATCATGAGGCAAACTCGCTTTCCTTTTTCGCCGAAAAAGCGAAGAAAATTTTTCTCGACGTTAACGTTTTTCAATTTTCATGGCTAAAGAAATCGTAGGTACTATTAAATTGCAGATCCCTGCTGGAGCTGCTAATCCAGCGCCTCCCGTTGGTCCAGCTCTTGGTCAACAAGGTGTCAATATTATGGCATTTTGCAAAGAGTTTAATGCTGCAACACAAAAACAAGCGGGTGATATTTTGCCCGTAGTGATCACCGTTTATAAAGACAAAAGTTTTACTTTTATCACCAAAGCTCCGCCAGCTGGAATCCTTTTGAAAAAAGCGGCTAATATCGCTTCAGGATCGAAAGAGCCAAACAAAACAAAAGTGGCTAAGCTCACCAAGAAGCAAGTCATGGATGTTGTCAAAATCAAAATCAAAGACATGAATGCCAATTCTGAAGAGGCTGCGTTCCGCACGCTTTGCGGAACCGCTCGTCAAATGGGTATTGAAATTGAAGGATAATTATTAACTTAACCGCAGGAGATTCACCATCGCTAGCACTGCACCCCACCATGAGTAAGAAACATAGCAAACGTTATAACGCAGCTGCCGCTCTTATTGAAGCCGGCAAAAAGTATCTTCTTTCAGATGCTATCAAGGTCCTCAAGGCCATGCCGGCTCCTAAGTTTGATCAGACCGTAGCCCTTTCGATCCGTCTTGGCGTTGATCCCAAACAAAGCGATCAAATGGTTCGCGGCACTTGTCCTCTTCCTCACGGAAGCGGTAAAAATGTCCGCGTTCTTGTCTTTGCAACTGGCGCAGCCGCTACAGCCGCTACCGAAGCTGGCGCTGAGTACGTTGGCTTTGAAGATATGATCAAAAAATGCCAAGCAGGCTTTGCTGATTTTGATGTTGCGATCGCAACTCCAGCGGCGATGGCGGAAGTCAGGAAATTGGGTAAAGTCCTTGGGCCTCGTGGTCTCATGCCAAATCCAAAAACTGGAACTGTCAGCGATGACACAGCCCAAGCGGTACGCGAAGTGAAAGCGGGTCGTGTTGAATTCAAACTCGACAAAAATGGAAATGTCGCTGTTCCTGTTGGAAAATTTTCCTTCTCAGAAACTCAAATTACCGAAAATGCAGCAGCAGTTATGGAGGCTGTGATCAAATCTCGTCCTGCAACAGCAAAGGGTTCTTTTGTTGAAGCAGTCACTGTGGCAGCAACCATGCTTCCTGGCCTTCGCGTGGATGCAGCACCTTTTCTGAAACAGTCACGATAAATCTAACCGATACGACTTACTATGCGTCCCGAGAAATCTACTATTGTTGATGATGTCAAGTTGCGGCTGAATGCCGCGCCGTTCCTCATTTTGATTGAGTATGGTGGTATGAACGTCATTCATTTTGCAGAATTAAGAAAGCGTCTTGCTGAGGCTGGTGCTCAATGCTCTGTTGTTAAAAATACTTTCTTAAAGCGTGCTTTAAAAGATGCTGGTCTTGCCTCTCTTGATGAGCATTTGACAGGACAAACAGCTCTTGTTACCGGAGAAAAAGATGTTTGCGCCACTGCCAAAACGCTCAAAACATTTGCAGCAGAATTCCAGAAGCCGACTCTCCGTGCTGGTATTTTGGATAACGCAATTTTGTCTCTTGATCAAATCATGGCATTAGCATCCTTGCCATCAAAGGAGAGCTTGCAAGCTCAACTTTTGGGCTTGTTGCTCATGCCTGCAACAAATCTTGTTCGTACGCTCAACGAGCCTGGAGCCAGTTTGGCAAGGGTTCTCGCAGCCAAGGCTCGGGCCAATTCGTAACCTTTTCTATTAGATAACCTATCAACTTGAAATCCTGAACAGCGCGCCAGTTTAAGTTAAAAGTTTAAGTTTAAGTTGATTCTTGCCTGCAGCAAAAAATAAATTTTTTTATTTCGCGAAGCGGTCGAAACTTCAACTTCAACTTTTAACTCAAACTTTCAGCAAAGCAATAACACTTAACAAAACAATTTTCACTCAACACTTCATAGTGAAGGGTGATTTCAAAACAACTAACACGATGTATGTCGGGGTGGCGGCTGCTACTCTCAAATATTCTGAAGCTTTAGAATGCGACAGCATCACAGTCCCAATAAAATTATGTCAGACAATCAAGCTATCGTAGATCAACTCAGCAATCTTACTGTTCTTCAAATTGCTGAACTCGTCAAAGCCCTCGAAGAAAAATGGGGTGTCAGTGCTGCTGCCCCTGTTGCTGTGGCTGCTGTTGGTGGTGCCGCTGCCGCTGCTGCTCCTGCCGAGGAAAAAACAACCTTTGATGTTATCCTCAGTGATGTTGGTAGCAATAAAATTGGTGTGATCAAAGAAGTTCGCGCTGCTGTTCCTGGATTAGGTCTTGCTGAAGCAAAAGCTCTTGTTGAGAGCGCTCCTAAACCATTGAAAGAAGGCGCTACCAAGGAAGAAGCAGAAGAGATCAAGAAAAAGGTCGAAGCTGCAGGAGCCAAGGTCACCATCAAATAACTATTTTGGTTTTTTTAGTTGCCGTGTCTTTGATTATCTCATTGACACGGTAACTAGATTTCCGTATAGTCACCAACCACACTTTGTTGAAAAACTGTAAATCCCTTTTTTAGTTGTTGGCACTATTCCGAGCATCTTGCAACGAGCTGCTCGGAATTTCTGTCTTCACATTTAGTCACTCCCGTCAGTTCATTTCGTCGGCTATTGTTCATAATAATAGCTGTCAACTTTTCGCCATGGTTAAAGAAATTTTCTAAAACCTGAGCAATCATAAAACGCCTAGCGACACCTTCGATCTATGTCAGAACGCATTCAATTTGGAAAACTTCACGAGGTTATTGATCCACCTAACTTAATCGAGCTTCAAATTAAGTCTTACGACGAATTTTTTCAAAAAGGGATTGACCCATTGAAGCGTCGTTCCATTGGCTTACAGGCCGTCTTTCGTGAGTTTTTTCCTATTTTTGGATTTGAAGAAAAATCAAGTCTTGATTTTGTCAGCTATCAATTAGATGAGCCTAAAATTGGAGCTGTTGAGTCTCAACTTGAAGGCTTGACCTATAGTGCGCCGCTTTATGTGACCTTCCGTTATAAAGACGAAAAAGTCACGAAGGAAGAAAAAGTTTATATGGGCGAAATCCCTTTGATGACGCCTCAAGGAACGTTCATTATCAATGGTGCTGAGCGCGTTGTTGTCAGTCAGCTCCATCGTTCGCCAGGTATTAGTTTTGAAACAGACGTTCATTTAAACGGAAAATTATTACAAGGGTTCCGCATTATTCCTGATCGTGGCTCTTGGATCGAAATTCAATTCGACACGAACGATCTTCTTTACGTCTATCTCGACCGTCGCAAACGTCGTCGTAAATTTTTAGCAACTACTTTCCTTCGTGCACTCGGTTATCCTACCGACGAAGATGTTGCTGGTTTATTTTACAAAATCGAAAATCTCAAGTTGAGCGCTAAGCTCGATGAAGAGGAACTGGCAACAAAAGTGCTCCTCCAAGATTATGTTGAGGGAGAAACAGTTTTGGCTCGTGCTTTTGAGCCACTGACTCTTGCTGTGATTCGGGATCTTCTTCACGCGAATGTTACGACTGTTAAGGTTGTTGATATTAAAGAAGATGACACCATCATGAAGTCGTTGCGCCGCGATCCGGCTCACGATGAAGATGAAGCACTCAAAGATATCTATCGTAAGCTCCGTCCTGGCGATCCTCCGACGGTTCAGAATTCACGTGGAATGTTAAAGCGTCTTTTCTTTGATGCGAAGCGTTATGATTTAGGACGCGTTGGCCGTCACAAAATTCAACAAAAACTCGGTGTAAAAACCGGAGGTGATGACCGTTTGCTCTGCAAGGAAGATATCGTTGAGGCAATTCGTTACTTGCTCAAACTACGCCGCGGTGAGGGGATGATTGATGATATCGATCACCTTGGCAGCCGTCGTGTCCGCACGGTTGGTGAACTTCTTGCAAATCAATGCCGCGTTGGCCTTTCTCGTACAGAGCGCCTCGTTCGCGAGCGCATGGCACTTTATGATCCAGCAATCGATCACATTACACCTCAAAAATTGATTAATCCAAAATCACTGAGCGCCGTGGTTCGTGATTTCTTCGGACGTTCTCAATTGAGCCAGTTCATGGATCAAACCAATCCGCTTTCGGAGTTGACGCACAAACGCCGTCTTTCCGCACTCGGACCTGGAGGTCTCAGTCGTGAGCGCGCAGGCTTTGAAGTCCGCGACGTTCATCCTTCTCACTACGGACGTATCTGTCCGATTGAAACACCAGAAGGTCCAAACATCGGTCTCATCAGCTCGCTGAGTACCTATGCTCGCATCAATGATTTTGGTTTCATTGAAACTCCTTATCGCAAGGTGGTCAAAGGCTGTGTAACGAATGATATCGTTTATCAAACCGGTGATCAGGATGAAAATTACTATGTTGCTCAAGCAAATTCCGCGATTGATGCAAAAGGTCGTTTCTTAGGAAGCACGGTCTTAGCTCGTTATCGTGGAGATTACGTTGAAGTAGAACCCGACAAAATCGAGTTCATGGACGTTTCGCCAAAACAACTTGTTTCGGTAGCTGCAGGTTTGATTCCATTCCTTGAGCATGACGATGCTAACCGTGCGCTCATGGGTTCTAACATGCAACGTCAAGGCGTACCATTGCTTGTTTCTGAATCGCCAATTATTGGAACCGGCTTAGAAGGCCGTGTGGCACGTGATTCCAAGGCGGTTATCCTCTCCGAAACAAGTGGTAAGGTTGCTTCCGTTGATTCACAACGCATCATTATTACGAAGAATGGCCTTCTTCCAGAAGGGAAGAAAAAAATCAAGCATGATCCTGAAAATGGAGTCTACGTTTATGAATTGAGAAAGTTCATGCGCTCCAACAGCAGTACTTGCATCAATCAACGTCCTGTCGTTAAAAAAGGCCAATCCGTGAAAGTAGGAGATCTGCTCGCGGACGGACCTAATACCGAGCAGGGAGAGTTGGCGCTAGGTCGCAACGTCCTCGTTGCCTTCATGCCATGGAATGGTTATAACTTTGAAGACGCAATCATGATTTCTGAGCGTGTAGTCAAAGAAGACATTTACACCTCGATCCACATCGATGAATTTGAAATCGGCGCTCGTGATACGAAGCTCGGGCCTGAGGAAATCACTCGCGATATTCCTAACGTGAGTGAAGAAGCTCTACAAAATCTCGGAGCTGATGGTGTCATTCGCATCGGTGCTGAGGTAAAGCCTGGTGACATCCTTGTTGGAAAAATCACGCCAAAGAGCGAGACCGAGTTAGCTCCTGAAGAGCGCCTTTTGCGCGCAATCTTCGGTGAAAAAGCTGCGGATGTTCGCGATACCTCACTGACCGTTCCATCTGGAACCTACGGCATCGTCATGGATGTGCGCGTCTCTTCCAAAAAAGAAGTTACAAAATTCAAAATCACGCCAGTTGAAGCAAAGCGTCAACTTAAGGTGATTCAAGAAGAATACAAAAAGCGGAAAGAAGAACTCCATGAACTCCTCACGGAGGCTCTTTCCAATGTACTCCTCGGAGAGAAGATTCCTCTCGATGTGGTCAATGGACAAACCGGCGAAATCATTATTCCTGCAAATCGCAAGATCACGAAGATGCTCCTTCGCAAGTTAGCAAGCGTCTACAACCACGTTGAGATTGATCCAAGTCCTATTCGCAACAAGATTCGCGAAATCATCGGTCAATTCGAGCATCGCTTTGCTGATCTCGAAAATGAAAAAGATGAAAACTTAGGACGCATCGAGAGCGGTGATGATGTTGATCCTGGTATCATCAAACAAGTTAAAGTCTACATCGCCAGCAAACGTAAATTGAGTGTTGGAGATAAAATGGCAGGACGTCACGGTAACAAAGGTGTCGTTGCTAAGATTGTACCAGAGGAAGACATGCCTTACTTGGCAGATGGAACTCCTGTTGATATCGTTCTCAATCCACTTGGTGTTCCAAGTCGTATGAACGTTGGACAGCTCCTTGAGACGCACCTTGGTATTGCTGCTAAGGCTCTCGGTTTCAAAGTTGCAACACCAGTCTTCGACGGTATTCCAGAGCCAGAGATTCGCAAGTATCTGAAGGAAGCGAGTACGAAAGAAGGTTTCTCTTGGATTCAAGAAAACGGAAAGTCGAAACTCTACAACGGTTTGACTGGAGAGCCGTTCGATCAAGAAGTGGTTGTCGGTATCATGTATATGCTCAAGCTTGGGCACTTGGTTGCTGATAAGATTCACGCTCGTGCCGTTGGTCCTTATTCCTTAGTCACGCAACAGCCACTTGGTGGTAAAGCACAGTACGGTGGTCAGCGCTTTGGAGAAATGGAAGTCTGGGCGCTGCAAGCTTATGGTGCCGCTTACACCTTGCAAGAACTTCTTACCGTTAAGTCGGATGACGTTCAAGGAAGGACGCGCATTTACGAAAGCATTGTCAAAGGTGATAACTCGTTGGAAGCAGGCATCCCTGAATCTTTTAACGTTCTCATCAAAGAAATGCAAGGACTCTGTCTGGATGTTGCTGTTGGTGGCCGTGAGCATGCTCACACGATCATCGATATAGCCTAATTATCGGAGTAGATGAACCTCATAAAATAAGAAAACAAAATTTTATAATAAAAAATGGTTATAGGTTTAAAGCTTTACAGGGTTGAATTTAGTTTCGATAGCTTTCCTGTAAACCAATAAACCTATAAGCAGCTACAAAACAAATTTGCAGATCTTATTTTTAGAAAGCATCTAAGTAGTTACAAATTTTCCAAATATAACAAATATGATTGAACAAGAAATAACCGATTTGTTGGGAACCCCCAATGATACCTCTTTTGACGAAGTACAAATTACTGTTGCTTCGCCAGACATGATGCGTTCTTGGAGTAAAGGGGAAGTCAAAAATCCGGAGACGATCAACTATCGTACTTTTAAACCGGAAAAGGGAGGATTGTTCTGTGAACGTATCTTTGGACCGACACGCGATTGGGAATGTTCTTGCGGAAAGTACAAGCGCATCAAGCACAAGAATGTTGTTTGTGATCGTTGCGGTGTTGAAGTGACACTGAGCCGTGTTCGTCGTGAGCGCATGGGGCACATTGA
This sequence comes from Verrucomicrobiota bacterium, assembly GCA_016871655.1. Lineage (GTDB taxonomy): Bacteria > Verrucomicrobiota > Verrucomicrobiia > Chthoniobacterales > UBA6821 > CAIWMF01. The sequence goes on along the minus strand of VHCR01000019.1, from coordinate 4,260 downwards.
GCTTGCTGTTCCTGTTACACATATTTGGTTCTATAAGTGCATGCCTTCTCGCATTGGACTCATGCTCGACATGACCGGCCGCCAATTGGAGCGGATCATTTATTATGAAGATTACGTTGTGATTGATCCAGGCAAGACGCCGTTTGAGAAGGGACAACTACTCACTGAGAGCGAATTTCGTGAAGCCGAAGATCAATATGGTGAGGATTTCACCTATGGCATGGGCGCTGAAGCGATCCAAAAATTATTGGAATCAATGGATCTCAAAAAAGAGCAAGTTCATATTGAACAACTCTTGACTCAGACAAAGAGCAAACAGATTCGTAAAAAATTGGCAAAGCGGATGAAACTGGTTCAAGGTTTCATGAACTCCAAGACACGTCCTGAATGGATGATCTTAAACGTTCTTCCTGTTATTCCTCCAGACCTTCGTCCTCTTGTGCCGCTTGAGGGTGGTCGTTTTGCGACTTCCGATCTCAACGATCTCTATCGTCGTGTTATCAATCGTAATAATCGTCTGCGCACCTTACTTCAACTCAAGACTCCTGAGGTGATCATTCGTAACGAAAAACGAATGCTGCAAGAAGCAGTCGATGCTCTTTTTGACAATGGTCGTCACGGCCGTGCTGTAACAGGTGCTGCGAACCGTCCCCTAAAATCTTTGAGCGATATGCTTAAAGGAAAGAGTGGTCGCTTCCGTCAGAACTTGCTTGGTAAGCGTGTTGACTACTCAGGTCGTTCCGTCATCGTGATCGGACCTGAATTGAAACTCAACCAATGCGGTCTTCCAAAAAAGATGGCATTGGTCCTTTTTGAACCGTTCATCATTCGTCGTCTGAAAGAGCTTGGCTATGTCCATACCGTTCGTAGCGCTAAGAAACTTATCGAGCGTCAGACAGCTGAGGTTTGGGATATCTTGGAAGAAGTGACTCGAGGTCATGCCGTGCTCCTCAACCGTGCGCCAACTTTGCACCGTCTTTCTATTCAAGCTTTCGAGCCAATCTTGATTGAAGGAGAAGCTATTCGTGTTCACCCTCTTGTTTGTACAGCTTATAACGCTGACTTCGACGGTGACCAAATGGCTGTTCACGTTCCGCTGTCAGTCGAGGCTCAACTCGAAGCTCGCACTTTGATGCTGGCTCCAAACAATATTTTCTCACCATCGAGTGGAAAACCAATCACCAACCCATCACAAGATATTCCGCTTGGTTGTTACTACTTGACCCACGCTCCTCGCGTTGTTGCTGGAGCGAAAGAAGAGCGTTTGCCTCTCTTTGCTGACGCAGCAGAAGTGGAGATGGCATTAAGCGAAAAATCAATCAACGTTCATACAAAGATCCGTCTAAAAAATCCTGACCGCGGTGTTACTACCGTCTATGGAAATGCCGAGTTTCCGGTCATTGAAACGACAGCAGGACGTGTTGTTTTCAACGAAATTTGGCCGAATGAACTTGGTTTTTATAATAAGGCTGCTGGAAAGAAACAACTGAGTGACATCATCTGGCGTTGCTACAAGGCGGTTGGCCAGCAACGGACTGTTGAAACATTAGATCGCCTCAAAGAGGTTGGTTTCCGCGAAGTCACTCGTGCTGGAGCTTCGGTTGGTATCAACGACATGATTATTCCAAAAGAAAAAATCACCTTCATTGAGGCGGCTAAGAAACAGATTGCAGAAGTTCAAAAGCAGTACCGTCAAGGTATCATCACCGAAGGTGAGCGCAAAAACAAAGTGCAAGATACTTGGACGCATGCTGGACAAGAAATTTCAAACGCTGTTTTCCGTGCCCTCGAATATAACGATGGACAGAAGAGCATGAACCCTGTCTTCATGATGGTTGATTCAGGAGCTCGTGGTACTCGAACTCAGGTTACTCAGCTTGCTGGAATGCGTGGTTTGATGGCTAAACCATCAGGAGAAATTATCGATCAGCCGATTCTTTCTAACTTCCGTGAAGGATTGACGGTGTTGGAATATTTCACCTCGACTCACGGTGCTCGTAAAGGTCTTTCTGATACAGCTCTCAAAACGGCAGACTCCGGTTATTTGACACGCAAACTCGTTGATGCAGCGCAAGACGTCATCATCACTCAAGATGATTGCGGTACCGTTAATGGTATTGTTGTTCGTCCAATCTATGAGGGAGACGAAGAAGTTGTGAACTTGACAACACGTATTGTCGGCCGCGTCAGCTGTGAAACGGTGAAAGACCCTATCACGACCAATCCAATCGTGAAGGTCAATCAACTCATCGACGAAGAAATTGCTGCTCAGCTCGCGAAGATTGGGCACGAACAACTCAAGATTCGCTCTGTCTTAACCTGTGAAAGCAAACGTGGAGCTTGTGCGATGTGCTATGGCCGTAACTTGGCTACTGGCGACATGATTGGCCATGGTGAAGCGGTCGGTATTATTGCTGCTCAAAGTATCGGTGAGCCTGGTACTCAGCTCACGATGCGTACCTTCCACGTTGGAGGAACTGCAAGCCAAACATTTAAACAACCTGTCATCAAATCGAAAAACGAAGGTATCGTTCGCTTTAATGATCTGCGTACCATTCAAGCGCTTGATGGAACCTTTATTGTTCTGAGCAAAAATGGAAGCATTGGTATCTACAGCAAAGATGGACGTGAATTAGAAAGTCATGCTGTTGTTGTTGGATCCATCATTTCCGTTGAGGATGGTGCTTCGATTAAAAAAGGTGTCTCGTTTGTTCAATGGGATCCTTATAACGTTCCGATCATTACTGAGCGCGCTGGAAAAGCTGAATTCCGCGATATGATTCCTGGAGTTACGATCCGAAAAGAGGTCGATGAGGAAACTGGAATCATGGGGGTTGTTGTGATCGAGCACAAAGAGGATCTTCACCCACAGCTTGTTATCGTTGATGACAAGAAAGAGATCGTGGCTAGTTACTCGATTCCTGCCGGAGCACACTTGGAAATTAAAGACGGTGAACAAGTCGCAGCAGGACAACGTTTGGCAAAAACACCACGTAAGATCGCGAAGACTAAAGATATTACTGGAGGTCTTCCTCGTGTTGCAGAACTTTTTGAGGCACGTCGTCCAAAAGAAGCTTGTGAAATTGCGCGCATTGATGGTGTCGTCGATATCGGTGGCACAGTTCGCGGTAAGCGTAAGCTGATTGTTAGAGATCCTCAAACTGGTGTCGAAGAAGAGCATCTCATTCCTCTTTCGAAACACCTCATCGCTTTCAAAGGCGACTTCGTCAAGAAAGGACAGCAATTGACGGAAGGTCCTGTTGTGCCTCATGAAATTTTGGAAGTGTGTGGACCTCAAGAATTGCAAGAGCATCTTCTTAACGAAGTTCAAGAGGTGTATCGCCTCCAAGGTGTTGAAATTAATGACAAGCACATTGAAATCATCATTCGACAAATGCTTCGCAAGGTGAAAATCACCGAGCCAGGTGACACTACTTTCCTTTGGGGAGATCAAGTCGATCGCCTTGAATTTGAAAAAGAAAATGCTCAAGTCGCTGCCAAAGGTGGCAAACCAGCCGAGGCAACTCCAGTCTTGCTTGGTATCACCAAAGCCTCTTTAGAAACCGATAGCTTTATCTCAGCAGCTTCCTTCCAAGACACCACGCGTGTTTTAACTGAGGCAGCAACTCTTGGAAAAGTCGATCGTCTTCGTGGCTTCAAAGAAAATGTCATCATGGGACATCTCATCCCTGCTGGCACCGGCTTTAAGCAAAACAGAAATTTTGATTTGGCTCTTCTTGGAAATACTTCTCAAGAAAATTCAGAACAAACTTCTTCCGAACAGGAAGAGGAATAAAATGATACTAACTTTTAAATAGATAACTCTCTCAACCTCTCAACTCTTCTTCTCATGTCTGTTGAAATCATGACCGAACTACTCGAAGCTGGCGTCCACTACGGACATCAGACCAAGCGCTGGAATCCTAAAATGAAGGATTTCATTCTCGAGGAAAAAAACTCCATCTACATCATTGATCTGTCAAAAACGATTGATCAACTTCGTGATGCTGGAAATTTTCTTTCAAAGATTGCGCAACAAGGTGGAAAAATTCTTTTTGTAGGCTGCAAAAAGCAAGCACAAGAGGCTGTTAAAGAGGCTGCAGAAGCTTGTGGGCAGTTTTATGTGAATCAACGTTGGTTGGGTGGTACCTTGACCAACTTGGTAACAATTCGTAAAAGCGTAAATCGTCTGCGTGAGTTTGAAGAGCTTGAAAAGAGCCCAGGTTTTCAACGTATCAATAAGGCAGAAGCAAGTGCCCT